>JBGTHH010001091.1:0-4423 GCA_041746275.1 Pirellulaceae bacterium
CGCATCAAACGCCGGCATGCCCATGGCGCCGCGTTTGCGATAATCGGGAGAACCCGTGCTCGTGTGCTCGACAAAGCACACCACCCCGATGCCGAGATATTCTTGTCTGGCCCGCGCCTCGGCTTGCTGCTGGCGCAGGCGGTCGTAATCGGCCAGGCGCAACACCCGCTCCAGGGCCTCGGGGTAATTGCCGCTGTCGTACAGGCGGCCGGCTGGTGTGGGGTAGGGAAATTCGTGCGGTTGAATAAGATTGCGGCGCCGCACCTCGGCCGGGTCGAGCCCAAGCCGGGCGGCAATCATGTCCATGACGCGCTCAATGACAAAAATGCCCTGCACCGTTCCGACCCCGCGGTAGGGACCCTGCGGGCATTTGTTGGTGAGCAGGCCGTAGGCCTCGCAGTCGAAATGCGCCATGCGGTACGGACCCACGATCGACTGACCCGTGGTCATGGGCTCCAGACCGGCGCCAATGGGACCCAGGGCGTGTGCCCCTTGATCGACGAGAACTTTAACGATGCGTCCAGCGATCTTGGGGCTGATCGTCGTGGAAACTCGTGCTTCAAGAGTGCCGGTTCCCATCACTTCGGACACAACTGTCTGACGTGTTGGTGTGACGCCTTGAACGGTCACGGGTGCGAATTTCATCTGGTAGACGATACCGCCCACGATCACCGGCAAGACGAGCCAGCGTCCCATCTTCCATAACCAACCAATTATCGATCCTGCTGTCTTGCCACTCATGTTTGCTGGCTCGCTTCTGGTCACACATTGATCACGTCACCGGGTGGTGCGGGGGGAATCGTTATAGTTGTCTCTGCTTTCCTGTTTTGATGATTGGGATTGGAAGGTTGGATTTACATACGGTGTTGGCGTTCCACATCCACTAACCCAGCCACGAGATCGGAGTGGCCATGCACCCAGAACACATATCGTGGCACCTGCTTGTCAACGGTGCGTGCCATAAACGGTTCACCCCAAAAACTCAGCAGGGCTTCGGTTTGTCCTTTGTGTTCGGTCTCAGCCAAGATGAATGAAACAGTCTGTGGGAGATTCCGCCAGCGTGGTTGGAGGACTTTTCCACTTCCATCACATTCCCTGATCTTGGGCAGCATGTTCGCTTCCCACAGTTCTTTTTCACTCTCGTCGGAAATGAACTGTACTGACCGGACAAGGGGATTCTCGATGGCTGGTTTCAACAACAGGTCAAAGACCTCCTGCGACCGGAACATTAAGAAACAGACATTGAACCACACCATTTCCCCACGAGCCGTTTCCACAAATCTGCGACTTTCGGATCGCAGGTAGCGAGGACCGACCAGCACCGCTGCGGGTGCTTCGAGGGACAATTCGATGCTTTTGACATCACCCTTGAGTTGATTGACGGCTTCGCCCAAATGTTCGTCATGGCTTTCTCGCCGTAAATCTCGAAACAAGAGAAGTGCCAGCAGGACAAGTACGATCGTGAACAGAACCTCAACATCGACGACGTGCAGGAGATGCAGCACGATGGCGATGATGGAGGCTGTGATTCCCGCAATGACATCCCAGTCGATGCGAAGCAGTCGTTTCATGTTGTCGTCTCCCCGCTCTGGGTAGTAATCGTGAGTAGGAAGGAAGAATCTTCGACTGCCTCAAAATCGTGGGCCTCACCTGCCGCCAGATACAGCATGTCCCCCGCCCTAAGCTTTTTCGGCCTTCCCATCGTTGTGACAGAAGTTTCCAGCGAGCATTCGGTCATGAGTTTTCTTCCTTCTTGAACGAGTGTCCTGTCCATCCCCACCTTGCACTCGCCGTACGTTTCGACCATCGTCCCATCGGCCTCGATGATGGCCGCCGGCCAGCAGGTTATAGGCAATGTTCAGCACATGATCCGACTCGCTAAATACAAGGGAGATAGATCTTGAACAAGTTCAGCCGCCGATTACCCAATAAGACCCCAAAAACGCGGCAGGTTTTCGAGTTTTTTGTATTTCCCCAAAAAGTCGTTAAAGGCTTCGCTGGTTTAAGGACTAGTCCTGCCTTGTGAAGTTGGCGATTTGCTGGCTCTTCGTGTGTTCCAAATCGCGTAGCCGTTTTGCCAATTCCGTGACCGAGGAAGCGGCACTGCTGTTCTCAATCCGGTCAAAGAACTCCTCCAGTCGTCGTTCTGACGTGAACACGCAGGCAAGGGAATCATCGAAACTAGGTTCACCCGAGCATCGACACGCGGAAGCATGCATCGCACCGACGCTTATTGCCGGCCCTTTCATTAAGTACGTCGAATGTTCACGCGATAGGCCTTTCATTTCGGTCTGGAGCACCGTGAATGAATGTTCTTCGAGCTCGACCAAGTGTTCGAGCAACATTTTAGCACGCGGATCGGTACTTGCACATCCAAGCTGCTCGTACTGTTTTGCACGCTGCTGATGGTAGTCGGCTAACATTGCCAACACTTCGTAAATCGTAGTCGGCTGATTCATCTGGTATCTACTGAATGTGAATGCGACATCTTTTTGGTTTAATCACTGACAGGTTAGGACCGCTTGCAAAACGTAAAAAGCCGATGTGTCACGAAAGTGGGAGAAAGCAAACGCGCCAAAGATTCATCCTGGAGTTCATTCGCTCGCGCTGCATGGTGATCGGCCAACTGACGCCTCGACTACGCTCACGCGCTTTTAGCATCCGAGATCGATTGTTCTTCGCCACTGACGCTGGACGCCGTTCCACCATTTAGGCAAATGCCATACCCAACGGACACGGGCAGCGAAAACAGCTAATGTCTCCTTGGGACGGTCGCTGGCACAAGGTTTGCTGTGGTGAGGAATGGGCAACTGGCGGCAACGTATTCGACTGATGGCGAATCAGAAAAAGTTACTGGACGAGTTTTCGATCGTGCGGAGACGCCCTGAATCAGAAGGAGATCACCATGCATTTTCTTTATGGATCGAAGACGGGCGTGGAACGTCGCTTGGTCGCGTTGTTCGGCTCGGAACAGCAATTGTTGGCGTACGTGCGCTGGGCCACCTTGAAAAGCTTGGGCGAGCACCACGGCAAGTTCGAGCAAGGCAGCGCGTTGGCCAGCTACAACGCCTGGGAACACTCCACTGAGCCGCTGACCGGCGAGGACCCGAACGACGTCGTTTACAACCCGACACCAAGCATGCTTTGATGCAACTCACTGGATGCAGAATGAGATAAGTTGATGAATCCCCCCGCATCCCAAACGATGGCGGCAGATAAATTCGAAGTGAGAATTCTGCGCCAGGACTATCCCGACGATCCGAGCTACTGGCAAACCTTCCGTCTCGACCGTGATCGCCGCCGACTATTTCGCGCATTGGAAAAGCTCCACGCCTGGATCCCTGTAGATGGCTACTATGACGTAGGACAACCTGGTCCTCGCCAAACGCAAGATGATCAACAACGAGCGTACCCGCTCAGCAAGTGCATGAGTTGCGGCTGTTGTTTAGAAGCCTGTCTCATTCATTGACTAATGGAGAACGATCATGGCGATTACCCACCCACCTCAGCACGCATACCCGGGTAGGCCCTTCGACCTCCGACCCGAAGGCGGGTCTCTTGCCGAAGCCAACACATTCCCACTTGTGAAAGAAGAGACGTTCGAAGCCATTCGTATGGTGGTCCGCAAAGGCCACGAGATCCCTGACCATCAGGTCGAGGGCGCGATCACGATTTATTGTCTCGACGGGTGGATCGCCTTCACCGCCTGCGGCCAGACCCACGACCTGAAGGCCGGCCAGTGGCTTTTCCTACTTGGCAACGAACCTCATTCGCTTCTAGGGATTGAGGACTCCTCGTTGCTGTTGACGATCCTGTTTCCCCGGTCGATTCAGGAACGCCAAGTCTCTGCAGAGCCGCCAGAGCCAGGAAACCCAGTTTACCCTCACTCTCCTTGAAATTGCGGACTAGAAAGTCACCGGGTGAATCTGGGGTCGACATCGTGAATTCTTTACGGTCATGGGGGCCTTGTCGTTGGTCGTGGAAAGGCAAATGTGAGGTGTCTTGCGTGAATCATTGAGATAACGATAAGCGCTGCGTAATGGAAACGCTTCTGGGTGGACTCCAGCCGATCACAGTGAGCGCTGGGCGGTCGTCTTTGGAGCAGTCTCTGAACGCTGCCGTTGTCAAGCTTGAGAGAACTCTCAAACGCACCCTCTCGCGACTCGATCACCCGAAAGGTCGCATGTCCTATGCCGGGGATCAGTCATAACGATGCCACGTTGTTGACGTTAAATGTCCTATTGGGAACAAGAAGTGCATTGGCATGCCTGTTCCGGGAAGTCCGGCAGTTATTTCTACGCGTGCATCCATATCGGCGACGATGCCGCGAGGAACCGAATCAATGAACTCGACAAGTCCGTCAAACTCCTCCGGTGCATCCGACCGGGAGAACTCGATCAAAATCATCAGTCATTCACCGATT
>JBGTHH010001092.1:0-1966 GCA_041746275.1 Pirellulaceae bacterium
TCGAGCCGGACGTTTCGCCGAGTCACTGTCGGTGATGGAGCAGTTGAACGAGCGCAACAATAACTACCGCGGCGGCCAACTGAAGACGGTCATGGGGACGCTGGTCAGTCAGATCGTGCGGAACTACGTCGACAAGAGCGACTATCGTTCCGCCCGCATTGTGCTGGATCGCCTGGCGGAAAAGTATGGTGCCGATCAGCCCACGACCATTTCGACCTGGCGGACGCAGCTCGATGAACTGGCCGGTGTCAAGCTCGAGGAAGCGCGCACGCAACTGCAGCAGGAAAAGTTCCGGGAGGCCATCGCCTTGGTGCGGCAAGCTCTCGATATCTCGCCGACCGTGCCGGGAGGAACCGCACTGGAGCAGGTCCTCGCCACGACGTATCCGCAGATCATCGTCGGCGTCATGCAACCCGCACTGACTTTCGACTCGGGACGACTCGATAACTGGTCCGCGCGTCGCACCGGACGACTGGTTCATCGCAGTCTCGTGGAGTTCCAGGGAGCGGGCAGCACGGGCGGCGAGTACGAACTCCCCGGCGGGTTGATTGAACGGAGCCCCGACGGGCGCACCATGACCTTTCGTTTACAGCAATTCTCCCCAGATCAAAGCAACCCGATCGGCAATGGCTACGACTTAGCCCAGCGCTTGCTCGAACTCGCGTCGCCGCGTTCCAAGGATTACCTGCCCGCATGGTCCAGTCTCGTAACCGGTATCACCGTTGAGAATGTTCTGAAAGTTGACGTGAGCCTGCGACGCTCACATGTCTTGCCCCAGGCGCTGCTGCGAGTTCCCGTGGCGGGTATTGACGAACCGTCGAGTGGTCAGGTCGTGGACGGCACCGGAGCGTTTCGCGTCGAGAGCCAGGAAGATAGTGAAACCCGTTTTGCTTTGAAGGGATTTACGCCAGGCTCGCGACTGGCCGAGTTGATCGAACGACGTTTCGACAATGCCCAGTCGGCGTTAAACGCATTGCGGCGAGGGCAAATTGATGTGATCGATCGGCTCTTCCCGTCCGATGCCGTGCGGCTCAATGCCCAATTGGGACGCGATAGCCAATTGGTTCTCAAGCAGTATGCCCTTCCCACGGTCCACATGCTCATTCCCCAATCCGATCACCCCTTTCTCGCGAATGCGAATTTTCGTCGGGCCTTGGTCTTCGGCATCGACCGCGAACGCATTTTGAACGAGGTGCTACTGGGCGGTGCGACGGTTCCCGGCTGCCGCATTCTGACCGGCCCGTTTCCCGCGGGTGTCGATCAGATTGATCCGTTGGGCTACGCATACGATCATTCGCTCTCCGTTTGGACCTGGCAGCCACGACTGGCCAAGTTGCTCACGATCATCGCCGAAAAGGAACTGACGAAAAAAGCGGAGGACCTGAAGGAAGAACCACCGAAGCTGACGCCCTTGGTGCTCGCCTGCCCCGCCACCGAGTCGGCGCGCATCGCCAGTCAAACGATCGCGACCCACTTGGCACTAATCGGGATCGAAGTCACTGTAAAAGAACTGCCGCTAGGTGCGTCGACCGATCCGGATGAGAATTGTGATTTGCTCTACGCCGAGATCGCCATCTGGGAACCGATTGTCGACGCCCGCCGACTGCTGGGAGCCGACGGCGTATGCGCCACCGATAGCCCGTACATCGCACAGGCCTTACGGCGTTTGGACGAATCGGAAAACTGGGGTGACGTCCGCGATCAACTGGTCGCTTTGCACCGTGCCGCGCACTATGAAGCGACCGTGATTCCGCTGTGGCAGACCGCCGATTTCTTTGTCTACAACAAACGCTTGCGGAATCTGGGGGAAAGGCCGATTTGGCTGTACCAGAACATCGACCAGTGGCGACTCGGCGTGGAAACCGCCCAGCGCTAGTCAGTTTTTCCAGTGATTTATGATGCACTCAGGTAACTCACAGAATACTCGCTCGGGGTTGACCGCTCGGCACGTCGTACGCGTGCTGCT
>JBGTHH010001093.1:0-4987 GCA_041746275.1 Pirellulaceae bacterium
GGCGAGCATCCCCGGAGGAAGCTGCATCACGGACTGCGTCACAATTTCGTACCAGTACAGGGTCGCGAAACAGAGTCCCGTGGCTAGTTCCAACAGCAGGGGTCGAATCCAAAAGCCCCGACCATGAAGTGCCGATTCGCGACGCAGAGCCCACCAGCCCAAAATCGGAATGCGATCGGACCAAGTTCGGCCGGGCGCGTCGGCCAAGGGTGCTGACCAAGGACCGATGGAGCGTCGGAACCACGCCAGACGATAGATCCCGCGATTGAGCTGGCCTCCGACCAGCGCTCCCAGCAGGACGAGTCCGAGGTAGCGTAGTTCCAAATTCACGCGTGTCGTTCCGAGAGGGCTAGAGGACGAGAACCGCGTAGATTCCCGCTAAGGCGGCGAAACCGATTCGGTCAAGAGGAGCTACGTTGCCGCCTCTTCATTCAGCAAGCATACAATCTCTTCCGCCACCTGTTCAGCCGACTTACCCTCTGTATCGACGACCAGATCCGCACAATCCTGATAAACCGGCCCGCGTTCCCGCAACAGGGCGGTAATCTCCGCCAAACCACCGGCAATGGTTAGGTTGGGACGTTGCCCGGCGGACTTGGCATCGGCGGTGATTCTGGCGTGAATGCTCTCGGGCGACGCGGTGAGCCAGACCACGGTCGCGTCCGTGATCGCCAAGCGATTCTCCTGTCGCATGACGGCACCGCCACCCACTGCTAACACGACTTGATCGCGCTGCACTAGTTCTGCGATCGTCTGAACTTCAAGATCACGAAAGACTCGTTCGCCGTCGTCCGCGAAGATCTGCTTGATCGACTTACCCGCGCGACGTTCCAGTTCGATGTCGGCATCCCACCAGTCCAAGTTCAATCGCTGGGCCACCAGTCGCGACACGGTCGTCTTCCCGGTGCCGCGATATCCAATCAACACGATGCGCATGGTGTGGCAGTTACTCGATCTTGGGCTCTTTCACCGCGCCGGTGGATTTTTTTATGGCTTCGCGCATTACGTCGGCCGGCGCGTCCACGCCGGTGAACAGTTTGAACTGCAACGCGGCCTGGCGCACGAACATATCGACGCCGGTGATCACGTTGGCGTTGAGGTCGCGGGCTTGTTTGATTAACAACGTCCGCTCCGGGTTGTAGACCGTATCGAACACGATCGTCGAGCGGCGGAGATAGCGTCCGTCGTAGGGCGTTTCGTTGATGTTCGGATGCATGCCGACGGGCGTGCAGTTGATCACCATGTCGCATTTAACATTGTGCCGGTTCTTCCATTCGATGGCTTTGCAGGCAAACTTCGCCGCGAGTTCCTCGGACTTGTCCATCGTGCGCGACGAGATAGTCACGTCGACGTTCCGTGTCTTGAGTGCGTAGACGATCGCTTTGGCCACGCCACCCGCGCCGAGCACGATCGCCGCGCGCCCGGCCAGCACATCCACGCTACCGCCGCGCCCCAAGGTGGCATCGATCGAATCCAACGCCGCGCGATAATCGGTGTTATAGGCGGTCTTGTCAAAGCCATCCATAACCACCGTGTTCGCGGCACCGATGTGATCGACGGCGCGATCCGAGCCATCAACGTGCTGCAGGATTTCCTCTTTGTGCGGAATCGTAACGCTCAAGCCGCGCAAGCCGAATCCGCGACAATACGTCATGAAGTCACCCAAGTCTTCGCGCGGCACGCGGAGGGGAATATACAGCTTATCCATGTTCAGCGCCCGAAAGGCGGCGTTATGAACCGTAGGGCTCAGACTGTGGCCAATCGGATCGGCAATCACTGCGTAGACTTCCGTATTCGGTGTGATTTGGTCGTAGTGGTACGTATCGCGCATCTGCGCGAAGCTGAGTTGTCCCGGAGCCAACGCGCGCTCCTCATGAAACGTCGCGTAGGTAAACGGCGCGCCGAAACGAGCCGCGAGAATACGCGAGGGTGTGCCCATATCGCCCATGCAAAACGCCACGGTGGGAATCTCGCTCTCGGCGATCAGCTCCAGCATCCGTACGTTGTCGCGCGGATTGTGGGCCATCGTCGCCAGCTTGATGATGTCGGGCGACAACTTGGCCATCCGCGCGTGAATCTCGCGAAGATCCTTCGGCGTTTCGCGGAAGTTGTGATAGCTCACGATGCGCTTGGTCTTGCCGAAACGCGGGATCGAACCGGCGATGTCTTCCTCTAGGTCGATATAATCGACTCCTTCGGCGATCGCCGAGCGGAGGAGCATCAAGCGTTCCTCTTCGCTCTTGTCCCACTTGCCGCCGTCCTGCTCGCGACGACACGTCACAATCACGGGGCAGGGACGGTCGGTGAGCAGGCGTTTGAGATTGATGGCCCGCACGATGTAGTCCACACGCAACTCGACGAGCTCCGCGCCTTGTTCCGCCAAATGTTTATGCTCGGCCAGCATCATCCGGTGTCGGCCGCGACCAATACTTACTGCGATCATGTTGTCGTACTTGGAATAATCTGGGAGGAAGCCGCCCACGCGACACCACGTCGCCGTGCGGGAGAATCGACAAGACTCATTGCGCGTCCCATTCTGGCATGACGGCCAACGTTGTTCAATCGGACAGCGTGCCGCGGACGGTGGATCGGCTGCCGGGTACACCAACCGAATCAGAAGGGCACGCCGCCATCCTGCCTGACACCGGACAACATAAGTCGCCGACCTTCGCATTCCAGTAGGAACTCCAGGATCTCGATGTGGCGTCGAGCCTCGTCCAAGTCGCGTCCCCAGGTGTAGAGTCCATGTCGACGGATGAGGTAGCCATGCTTCAAGGGATTCGTGACATCGGTCAGTCGCCGACGAACCTGTAGCGCCAACGCGGGAATGTCCTGTGTGTTTTCGAAGATCTCCAGGCGATAGCGATACTCATGCGTATCGACACCGGCGAGTCCTTTGAGCATTTCGTAACCTTCCAAGACGATGCCGCCAGCCTCGAAGTAGAGGTTCGAGAGTAAGGTCGACCAGACGGAATGCGTATGCAAGATCGCACCGACTTCAAGCTCCTGGGCGACGACCACATGCAACAGGGTTTCCGCCGAGGATTTGGGTTGATTCGGCGACACGGGTTGGCCTGTTCCATCCACACGTACGAAATCCAGCGGCGACAAGCGGCCTTTGTCTTTCCCACTCGCGGTGACCAACAGCTCACACGGATCGCGATTCAACACCACACTGTAATTGCTACTGGTCCCCACCGACCAACCGCGTTGGTAGAACAGCGCCCCGATTTCACGCAACCCGCGAATGGGCTCGTCCAAACCGCTCAGGGGATGATCGTCCGCCACCGAAGTGGAATTCAGGTGGCCTTCCGCATCGGATCTTGTCACGCTCGTGAGCCTTTTCGTGGTGGTGTGATTATGAGGTGTGATTAACTATGCATTCGTGGCAAGTCCTCGCCCGCCGCGATGATCTTCGCCTCTTCGTCCGCCAATTCCACAAGCCTCGCGCGAATGGTCTCCTCGTCGCCGAACATTCTGGCCAATCGTAGGTAGGTCGCGTGATGACGGGCTTCGGATTCGAACAGGCTGCCGTAGAAGTCCGCTAGTTCCCGGTCGGCGAGGTGATCTCGCAACAAGCCAAATCGCTCGCACGAGCGGGCTTCGATCAACCCCGCCACCAACAAGCGATCAATGGCGCGAGCGGGTTCGGATTTCCGCACCAGTTCGTGGAGTCGTCGCCCATAGTGGCTGGGCGTTAGGCGACGGAACGGAGTACCGCGTCGCTTGAGCAGATCGATGACTAAATGGAAATGATCCAGTTCCTCGCGGATGATCGTGTCCATTTCGCGGCTCAAGTCCTCATGCTCGACGTAAGCGAACAGCAAGTTCATCGCGGTGCCAGCCGCCTTTTTCTCGCAGTGCGCATGATCGATCAGCACCTCGTCGAGATGCTCCCGCACTTGGTCGAGCCAGCGTTGCGGCGAAATGGACTTGAGATTCAGCATGGTCTGAAATCATAGAACTTCACGCCCCAGACCCGCAACCCTATCCCAAACTCGCCTGCACCCCATACGGTGGGCTCGGAGCCGTGGGCGTGTGTTGCACGCGGAAAAAATCAGCTCAATCAAGGGACGGTGGCGGACTAGCGCTTGTTTACAAAAACGGTCGATCACGCGACCGGCAACAAGTCGGCAGGCCGTTTGACTGGAAATCGCCGGAGCGGGTACGATGACGAAAAGGGGTTTTGCGACCGAGGGGAGTTAAAGCATGCAAGTCGTGAAAATCGTGGTTTGGGAAGAAAACGGCGCGTGGATCGGTTATCTCCAGGATTACCCCGATTACTGGACACAAGGCGACAGCCTCGGGGATCTCAAGGAGCATCTGAACGATCTTTATGCGGATCTGTCTGCGGGATTGATTCCCGGCGCCCGGCGAGTCGAGGATCTGGTCGTGTCATGAAACGGGTCGACCTTGTTAAGACGATCGAAGGATTCGGTTGTGCTTTAGTTCGACATGGAGCAAAGCACGATTGGTATCGCAACCCCAGCACCGGAGTCTCGCAGCCTGTTCCGCGTCACCGAGAGATCAAGGAAATCCTTGCCCGGCACATCATCCACATGCTTCGCAACGATGAGGGGCAACGAGGCGTCTGAAATCGAAGTGGTCGCCGCCGTCCGTTGCCGCCTACCGGCAGTGCGGTTACCATAAAGAGGACTTAAGTTTCCAACCAAAGTCGCTTTCCCGCCTAGATTCCTTCCCGGTTTGTGCGCATGAACACGCGTTTGCTTGCCGCTGTTGTTGCCACGCTCGCGATCAGCCATAGCGCCAGTGTTACCGTAAGTGACGCGGAAAGCCCACCGAATCTGCCTGCCGAACAGGTCGAGTTCTTTGAGAGTCGTATCCGACCGGCATTGATCACGCATTGCTACGAGTGCCATTCGGAAAAGTCCACGGAAGTTCAAGGGGGCTTGATGCTCGACAATCGAGCGGCCGTGGAAAAGGGAGGTGACTCGGGGCCCATTCTGAAGCCGGGCGATCTGGACGC
>JBGTHH010001094.1:0-10284 GCA_041746275.1 Pirellulaceae bacterium
CCACGTGATCCAGGAGAGCGATGGATCGAACTTCCAAATGCGGATTCGACGCGAAAAGGACTGGTTCGCCGCGTCAGGGACGTTGCAGGTCAATGACGAACTGGCGCTCGACATGATGAAGCTGTTATCGTTGGTCGAAGCGAGCTCGACACGATTCGTCGAGCTGGACAACGACCAGTACCTCGCGTTGACCGACGAGTTTCGTCGCCGCATCGCCGAGCTGAATGCGTTCTCGGACAAACGGAAGGATACTCTGCGGTTTCCGCGGATTCGCGCCGCCGCACTCGAGGAGGCCGCGGCCGGTTTCGAGTTGAAGACCGATAAGGAATGGAAGGAACACGTTCGCCGATTGCATGAGGCCCACGCGCTGGTGACGGAAGTTCCCTCGACGTTTCATGGCGAGCTCCGCGATTATCAAGTGGAGGGATTTCAGTGGCTATGTCGCTTGGCACACTGGGGTGTCGGTGCGTGTCTGGCCGACGACATGGGGTTGGGCAAGACGATTCAAGCGATGGCAATGTTGTTGCGGCGCGCGGCGGACGGGCCGGCGTTGATCGTGGCCCCCACGTCCGTCGCTTTCAATTGGCTGAACGAAATCCAGCACTTCGCTCCCACCCTGAAGGCCCGCATCTTTGGCGGCGGGGATCGCGATGCTTACTTCGCCGACCTGGGGCCGCGCGATGTCGTCATCTGTAGTTATGGTTTGCTGCACAACGAAGCCGAACGCTTTCAAGCTCAGCCCTGGCACACCGCGATTCTCGACGAGGCGCAAGCGATCAAGAATATGGCCACCAAACGGTCCCAAGCCGCGATGGGGCTGACGGCGGACTTTCGCGTGATTTTGACCGGCACGCCGTTGGAGAATCATCTGGGCGAGTTGTGGAATCTGTTTCAGTTCATCAATCCAGGATTGCTCGGTTCGTATGAAGCGTTTCAGAAGCGGTTTGTCGGTCCGATCGAACGCGATCAGGATCGCGGTGCTCGTTGGCATCTGAAGAAACTGATCCAGCCCTTTATTCTGCGGCGGAACAAAACGCAAGTTCTGGCGGAGCTGCCATCCCGCACGGAGATCACCTTGCAAGTCGAGCTGAGTCGGGAAGAAGCGGCCTTCTACGAAGCGCTACGTCAGCGGGCGATCGAGAATCTGGCGGAAGGCACCGATGGCCAACAGTCACACTTAAAAATCTTGGCCGAGATCATGCGGCTGCGCCGCGCGTGCTGTCACCCCAAGCTCGTTTCCGACGCGCTCGAGATCGCCAGTTCCAAGCTGGCTCTGTTCCTCGAAACGCTGGACGAACTGCTCGCTAATCGCCACAAAGTGCTCGTCTTTAGCCAGTTCGTGGACCATCTGACGATTCTGCGGGAAGCTTTGGATCGCCGGAACATCGCCTATCAGTATCTGGATGGCAGCACACCCGCCAAGCAACGCAAGGAGCGTGTCGAGGCGTTCCAGGCCGGCGAGGGAGATGTCTTCCTGATCAGCTTGAAGGCGGGTGGACTCGGCTTGAATCTCACGGCCGCCGACTACGTCATGCATATGGACCCGTGGTGGAATCCCGCCGTGGAAGACCAAGCTTCCGATCGCGCTCATCGAATGGGACAGACTCGCCCGGTAACCATTTACCGCTTTGTCACCAAGGGGACCATCGAGGAGCAGATCGTCGACCTGCATCGCACCAAGCGCGACCTCGCCGACAGCTTGCTCGAAGGTTCGGATATGAGCAGCAAGCTTTCGGCGGAGCAACTGTTGAAGCTGATTCGCGAGTGATCCCAGAGGAATCGTTCCGAAATCGATTCCCGCTTAAGCGGAACGGCGCAAGCCGTCCGGTTTCGCAAAACCGGTGGGCTTGCGCCCAACCGCTACTTTCGATTTGCGGAACTTGTTTCGGACACCGACTCCTCGGCCCGGTCATTCTTCGCTGGGAGACGTTGTCGCGGGTGCCTCGGTCGTGGTGGGCGCATCCGCCTCGGCTTGCGCGGAATCGGTCGTCGCTGGTTCGACGGCGGTTGAGCTGGAGGTGGCTTCCGGCTCCGCTGCGGGTTCGACAGGCGGCCGTTGTTGACGCTCGCCTCCCGCTCCGCCCTCACGACGCGTACCTGGGCCACCCGCACCACCATCGCGGCCACCACGTGCGTTCATGCGCGCGACGAGCTCATCCTTGGAGATCGCGCCATCACCATCGGTATCGATTGCCTCGATCCGTTCGCGCATGCGTTCTGGAATCTCATCGCCGGTCAGCTTTCCATCTCCGTCGAGGTCGCGCTCCGCGAACATCGCCTCGGGATCAAAACCACCAGCTCGGCCACCTGCGTCCAACTCCAATGCGGCATTGGCCTCGCCGCCTGGATTGAGTTCCGGAGTAGGAGCGAATCCAGGACTGGCATTCTGCAGCGACGCTACTTCGTTGGCCCGCGCGGGATCGTAGGGAATCACATCCATTTCCAAGTCGTTGCTGGCTAAGCCAAACTTGAAATGGGTGACGAAGACCAAGTCGGCACCATCCTGGCGATAGAGGGCGAAATAGTCGTGCGTTCGCAGGCCGAACCCCGAGGGCTTCCCGGGACTTTCGTTGCGATATTCCAACGGCATGCCATGCGCCCAACGATAAGCCTCGACGGTGAAATCTCCGTCCAGAAATGTGGAACTCGGTTGTCGTCCCAGTGCCTGTTGGACCTCCAAGTTGGTCATGCGGCTAAAGCTGGCCGTCTCGTTGATCTTCTGGTTCAGCGCGGAAATCGTCTCGTAGGCCTGTTCGACGTTGGGCCGCGCCACTTTGTAGTCATACCAGAGAGCGAATACCGCCAAACCGAGCAGGCCCAGGAGCATCAAGAGTCGTAAGGGACTCGTGGAGGTTGGTGCGGCGCTAGTGCCGGAAGTTGTACCGTGCTGCTCGTGGGGTTGACCGTGCGATGTCATGAATCACCTCGCCATCGTAGAGTAAGAGAAGTAACGGTAAGAGACCGAACCGCACGACCAGACGGATTCATCGGCGTAGCGTGTCGGCAGTCTACTCCCGCGAAAACCCGTACGCCAGTCTTTTTCTGTCGAATTAGTTGACTGCGGCTGATCGATGCACCGCTGAATGTCATCCGAACAACTACAGTTTTCTCGCTACTCCGGCTGACCATCATCACAGGACGCCGTAGCGTCGATACGCTTCGGTGGCCTTCATGCCGGCGCGGATCGAGTCGCGGATACGATTTTCGGTGTGGACCTTGTCCCAAGCTCGTTGAATCGCCTCCTGTTCGATGGCTTGTGGCACGACCACCACGCCATCCAGATCCGCGAAGACCAAATCGCCAGGGGCAAAGCGGACACCCGCGATCTCGACGGGGACATCAACGTCGACGACCCGTTGCCGGTTTTGGCTGTCGTAGACGCTGGTGCCGCGTGCGAACACGGGGAAGTCCAAGGCGTCGATTTTGGCAATGTCCCGAACCGCGCCGTCGATGATCGCACCGACACAACCCGAGTTACGGGAGGCGGTCGATAGCAACTCGCCCCATAGCGCCGAGTGTAACGATCCCCCTGCGGCACAGATCATCACATCGTCCGGCTGACAGCTATCCACGGCCTGCAGTTCCAACTCATAGGGATTGGCAATCTGATGATACATGTCGGTCCAGAGCGTTGTCTTGCAGCGTCCGACCAATACGTTTGGCTGGCCGGTGCGACGTGGCAGCGGAACACGTGGCGATTGATGGCGGTAGCCCAACGAGTCCAACGCATCGGCGACCACCGCCGCATACAGCGTCTCGCGCATCATGGTCAGGGTGATTTCGGTGGTCATCGCGATTTCCTTTTTTCTCCGCAAGCTGGCGGTACGTTAATCGGAAAGGTAAGTTGTGTTGCGACGTCGCGAACAAGTCTCAAGATACACCACGACGCGAGCTCGGAAATGTGGGGCAGGCAAATCGCGAGAAGTTGTTCGAACATTTTAACACTACTCGGAACCATCGTTTATGCTTGTCCAATCCCGAACCATTGTGGGTGCTCAACCGGGACCACATTTGCTGATCACGGGTGGAGTTCATGGCGACGAATTCGAGCCGATGGCGGCCATTCGACGATTGCTGCGTGAGCTCGATCCCGCTTCGCTACGAGGTCAAGTCACGCTGGTTCCGGTCGTCAATGAAGCCGCCTTTTTGCGCGGGATGCGCACCGCCGAAGACGAATTGGATCTCGCGCGCACATGTCCCGGCCATCCCGACGGGACGATTACCGAACGGACGGCGCATGAAGTCAGTACCTTAATCCGGTCCGCGGATGCTTATATCGATTTGCACACGGGCGGGACAACCATGAGCATTCTCCCGCTGGCCGGCTACACGCTCGTCCCCGCCGAACATGTGCGGGAAACCCAACGTCGCATGGCGCGGGCGTTCAATCTGCCCGTGGTCTGGGGCACCGACTATCGTCTGGAGGGGCGCACGCTGTCCGTCGCGCGCGACGCTCAAGTTCCCGCGATCTATGCCGAGTATCGAGGGTCGGGAACTTGTGATCCGGCGGGAGTCGCGGCCTATGTGGACGGATGCGAGAACGTGATGTCGGAACTAGGCATGCTCGACCGCGAGCCACCGCCTTCGCGGATTCAGTACTTTGTCGAGGACTTTCGCGAAAGCGCCGGACACATGCAGATCCGCAACCCCGCGCCGCTGACCGGCTTCTTTGAACCCCTCGTGCAACTCGGTGATCGCGTCGCGGCAGGCGAACCACTCGGCACCGTCTCGGATGTACTCGGCGATCAAGTCGTACCGGTTCCGTCGCAAGAGTCGGGCATCGTGCTCGTACTGCGCACCTTCTCTCGCGTCCATGCGGGAGAAACCGTGGCGGTTGTGTTGGAAAACGCGTGATGCGACACCAGCATCAATATCAGTATCGCAGACTCGATTCGTTCTCATCCACGATCATCTCGACCACTTTCCAATCGACAATTACCGCGGCGACGCGCGGTTCGAATACCGACTTCATGCGGATCGGCATCGACTCGACGCGTCCCACGACGCGTAACGTGTCCCGTTTACGCACCTGCTTGGCCATCTCCAGCGAGATCTCGTCACCGATTCGCAGGCCCACGGGTTTGGCCAGCATATTCCAATATTCGGCCGAGGGCTGAGCACAATACCACACGGTACCCAAATTCCCGAAGAAGGGCGGCGTGGCATGTTTCAACAGGAGTCGAGTCTTGCCCGCGGGTGATACTTCGACCAAGACTTCGCCAGGCGTCACGCGAAGAACCGTCAACAAAACTTCGATCGTACCGCCTTCCATCTTCAACGCTGTCGCCGTCAGTTCCTCGACGCGCGCTTCATACTGATAATAGTTGTCTCGATACAAGTCGACGTCGGCGACGTTTTTTCCCAATTCAGTGACCTGAACGATGTCGAGCTTGGGTGTGGTGGCGATGACCTCGGGTTGCACGGCGAAGGTTGGAATACTCCAGCCGCAAAGCAAAGTGAACAGAGCGATGGTATTGGTCTTGTGCCACATCATTCGGGTTCCTGGAGTTTCGCGACAATCGGTAGATGGCTCCAGTGTAGTTCGAGTCGCCCCGCGTAACCACAAAAACCATCACGGAGAGCCTGACCGAAAGGGGTCTGACCCTCTCTTGCGAGGCCAAGAATCAAGTGAAATCGACTCGCCTACAAAGGGTCTGACCCCTTTTCGGGCAGGCACTTAGGGTTCAGAGTGCTGAAGCTCGTCGAGTCGAACTTGATGCCGCAGTCGCACCGTGCCCTCCCCGTCACGAATGTCCCAAGTGAGCTGTGGCGCGGGGCCGTCCCAGGCGATCGTGAGCATGCCATAATTCTCGCGATGGAACGTGCCCGTCGACACGCGCCAACGATTGACTGTCGGCGTGCCACGTGGATGAAGTTGATTGAGACTGCTCGACGTGAAGTCGAAGAGCGGATACGGAACGTCCTGATCCACCATCGAGAACTCGGCCCAGTGGCGATCGCCGCTGATGAACACTACGCCCTCGGCGCGCTTGTTCTTAATCAGCCGAATCAGACGCTCTCGCTCCAGCGGCATGTTCGACCAAGTCTCCTGACCGGCCGCCGACGCCAGGAACTGGATGCTGGTGGAGATGATCCGCAACTCGGCGGGAACGCGTAACTGTTCCTCCAACCATAACCACTGGTCTTCGCCCAGCATCGTGGCTTGGGGATCAAGCGTGGGCACATAGCGCCCGCCCGTTTGTGGATCGCCGGTCGCCAGAGGGCTGCGGAAGTAACGCGTGTCGAGCAAGATCACTTGAACTCGTTGACCTGCGGGTCCCCAGACGGCTGCATCGTAGACTCCCGGTCGTTGGCGTCTGGGCGAGTCGGGAGGATCGTTCCAGAAGTCGACGAAGATCTGTTGCGACTCGACGCGGCGAGGATAGTCGGCTCCGCCATCATTGACGCCGAAGTCATGATCATCCCAGGTGGCCATGATGGGACATGTCGTCCGCAGCCTCGCAAAACCGGGATCGGCTTGCAGTTTCGCGTACTTGGACCGCATAAGTTCCATGTCTTCCGTGTCGGCGTAGATGTTGTCACCCAGGAAGATGAACAAATCGGGGCGCTCTTCGATGATCCGCTCCAAGATCGGCATGGATCGATCTTGCTTGATGCAAGAGCCGAACAGGACGCGCGACACGATGCGGGTTTCGTCGGCCGAACTGACCGAAACGATCACCAACATCGCTGCCGCCGCAACGAGGCCCCAGCGGGTTGAACAAGAGGTCGCCATGATCGTGTTCCTTGTGAGTGTCAAGACAGAGAGATAGCATTACACTCCTTTGTGACCCGCCAGTAAAGCAACTTAAGGAACCTCGCAAGAGCCATCAATGCTGTAACTGGAATGCCGATGGCATCGTGTTTGCACTTGAGTGGCGGAAGTTACTAGTCGTGGCACGTTTACCTCGGAGAGAAAAAATGACCTTCACGAATGACATATCTACTTTGGTACTGAGGAGAATCCCATGAAACGAATCATTGTGACCGTCGCTTTGCTGACGTGCGGTCTGGCAGGGGCCAGCGGTGCCGATGCGGAAGGTCAGGCTGCGGATGATGCCGCGATCCGCCAGGCCGTGGCGTCTTACGTCGAGGCGTTTAATCAAGGCAATGCGCCGGAGTTGGCGTCACTGTGGACGCCCGAGGCGGTCTACACCAATCCGCTCAGCGGCGAACAGGTTGTCGGTCGTGCCGCGATCGAAGAGCAGTTTACGGGCATCTTCGCCGATGCCCAAGGTGCCAAGCTGGAAGCTACGACCCATTCGATCCAGTTCGTCTCGCCAAGCGTCGCCATCGAGCACGGGACTGCCAAGTTCATCCAGCCAGAGCAGACGCCGGAGGAAAGCGGTTATTCCGCCGTCTACGTCAAACGCGACGGCCAATGGTTACTGGATCGCGTCACCGAGGAAGCCGTTGTTGAAATCCCGTCGCATTACGAGCACCTGAAGGACTTGGAATGGTTGGTCGGACGGTGGACAGATCAAGATGATCACGCCACGGTGGTCACCGAGTGCAACTGGACGAAGAACAACAACTTCCTGGTGCGTTCCTTCGCCGTTCAGGTTCGCGACCGCATCGACATGTCCGGGATGCAGGTCATTGGCTGGGACCCGGCCGCCATTCAGATTCGCTCGTGGGTCTTTGATTCGGACGGCGGCTTCGGACAAGGGACGTGGAAAAAGAAAGATAATCGCTGGTACATCGAGCAAACGGGGGTATTGTCGGACGGACGAAAGACCTCGTCCGTGAACATTGTCACCAAGCTAGATGACAACACCATGACGTTACAGTCGGTCAATCGCACGGTGGACGGCGAACTGTTACCGAACATCGCGGAAGTCAAAGTTACGAAGGAATAAACGAATTATGAAAACAACCATACAGATGTGCTTGGCAATCATCGCGATCGTGCTCTTGATGGGGGATGACGCGATGGCGCGTGGCGGCGGTGGGCGTGGCGGAGGTGGTGGTGGTATGCGTGGCGGAGGTGGAGGCTTCTCAGGGGGTGGTGGCATGAGTCGCCCGAGTCCTTCGATTAGTCGCTCGCCGTCAATGAGCCGCCCGTCACCCTCAATTAGTCGGCCATCGCCTTCGATTAATCGACCTTCCCCGTCCATCAACCGTCCTTCGCCTTCGATCAACCGCCCGTCCACTGGGAACATATCGCGCCCCAGCGTCTCGCCGCCACGCGTGTCGCAGCCCATTGCCGGGACTCGTCCCGGTGCTGGTACGCGGCCCGGTGCTGGAACGCGGCCCTCCACCGGCGACCTGCAGAACTTCTTGGACATCAGGCCCGGGGGCGGTGCGCGCCCCAGCACGTTGCCAGCCGGAGGCGCTGGTAACTTAGCGGGCGCCATTGCGGGGGGCGTCGCAGGAGGTGTGGCCGCCGATTTCTTGCGTGATTCAGGAGCTCGTCCTGGAACGCTGCCGGCTGGTGGCGATCGACTCGGCGTTGGCAATCGGCCTGGCGTTGACGATCGGCCGGGAATTGGCGATCGACCAGGCATTGCTGATCGACCCGGGATTGCCGATCGACCGATGGCTGGCAATCGCCCTGATCGGATCGAGAATCGGCAGGAGTTTCAACAGAATCGCGTCGAGCGGCGCGACGATATTCGCCAGCACTGCCACGATCATCCCATTCGTGACTTTTGGTCAGACCATCCCCTGTGGGGTGCCTGGGCGATTTCGCGTCCGTTCCGCTGGGCCGCATGGGGCGGGGTTACGGGCTGGGTTGATTACGGATGGACTGAACCCATCTACTACAGTTACGGAGAAAACGTGTATTACGAGGACAACTCCGTTTACTATGGCGATCAGGTTGTGGCTACGGCTGACGAGTATGCACAACAAGCGGAAGCGATCGTGGCCAGTGCTCCCGAGGTGGCTCCCGATCAGGCGGAATGGATGCCACTGGGAGTGTTTGCGCTAACGCCTGACGGCCAAGCAGCGGGCCCCGACCCGACCTTGTTCCTGCAATTGGTCATTAGCAAGCAAGGCATCATTTCCGGGACGCTGAACAATTCGTCGACCAACACGACCCAGACTATCGAAGGCATGGCCGACAAGACGACGCAGCGCTGTGCTTGGAACGTGCAGGGGAAGTCCCGACCGATTATGGAGACGGGCATTGTCAATCTGACTGAAGACAGTGCGCCGGCGCTGGTACACTTTGCCGACGGTCAGACGCAGCAATGGCTGATGGTACGACTGCCAGATCCCGCGCCGGAACAGTAGTCCGAACGGCCATACATATCGTAATCTGAACCGGTCGGAATGACACTCGCGGGGGCAGCCCAGGTTTTTCTGGGCTGTCCTGCGTGAGGTGTTCAGTCGGCGGTGGCTCGTGTGGGCCGAATGGAACGATAGGGGCGTGATGTGCGGAATCCGAGTCGCTTATGGGCCTCGGTCAGAGAACTCTCGGATCACGTAGAAGAACACCGGGGTGAGGAAAATCGGCGTCGCCGGAGGGCTCCTGTTCCCTCAAACCGTGTTCATGCGCGGATGATTATCACCGCAAGCCGGCACCGGTCGTATGTCTGATCCCGTTTTGTGGTCCCGCCGATTATTGCCGCAAGCCGTTGCCGACGATTCATCCGGTTTGCAGCGGTCATTGCGACGATTACTGTCCCAAACCGCTGCCAGCCTGTTTGCCACCGTTGTCTTGGTTGTACCTGCAGTGCGGCCCACCCGAGCTCTGCTTCCCGAATAAGTAGTCGCGAGAGACTGCGGAAGTTTTGCTGGGAGGTCGATTCCTCTTGGCTTACCGGCCGAGGTACCTCGTTCATGCCGATCCGACAGTGGCTGCCCCAGTATGATCGCGCGTGGCTCAGACAAGGTGTCATTGCCCGCATCAGGGAGCGAACGGGACAGCCACCTTGCACCTGTCGGAACGATGGCAGACTCCCGGTTTTCTAAGCTTCCTTATTTCGTCGCCCTGTGTGTGCGATCTAATTGAGAGTTGCTGAGGAAAGGACGTATCGCCTTTTCTACGTTCAGCCGTCATACTGTGTCCTTTCTGCGGAACCTCAGAGCATTATCGGACTGACGCAGATCGACCGTAAACTTCGCGCGAGACCTCGCATTGGAAAACTCCCAAGACGCTGACCAACTTCGCTTGCTCTCTACGTTTCACTACGTCGTCGCTGGAATTGTTGGACTTTTCTCGCTCTTTCCTTTGATTCACATCGCTTTAGGAATCGGGATGCTGACGGGCGCTTTCAACGACGCGGATGGACGGGGAACGCCGCCCGCTTTCATTGGCTGGCTTTTCGTTTTGCTTCC
>JBGTHH010001095.1:0-5253 GCA_041746275.1 Pirellulaceae bacterium
CGCCCGACACGGCCAGCGGACGGCTAGGGCTTGTCGAGTTTCGCGCGTTTGAAATGCCGCCGCACGCGCGCATGAGCCTTACGCAACAACTCCTGCTGCGAGCGTTGGTCGCGAGGTTCTGGGAGCAGCCGTATCGGCAGAAGCTCGTTCATTGGGGAACCATGCTGCATGATCGTTTCCTACTCCCGCATTTTGTGCGCAGTGATTTGCGCGACGTAATCGAAGAGACTCGCGACTTTGGCATTCCACTCGAACTGGAGTGGTTTGCCTCGCACTTGGAGTTCCGTTTTCCCGCCATTGGCACCATTCGCCGTGACGATGTGGAAGTGGAGTTGCGGCAGGCGATCGAGCCCTGGTATGTGCTCGGCGAAGAGCCGGGAGGGGGCGGGACGACTCGCTATGTCGACTCGTCGGTCGAACGCTTGCAGGTGAAGGTTACGGGCATGACTCCCACGCGGCATGAGATTACGTGCAATGGCCGCAGGCTACCGTTGCACTCGACGGGAACGCTCGGTGAGTTTGTGGCCGGGGTCCGCTATCGTGCTTGGCAGCCGCCGAGTTGCTTGCACCCGACGATAGCAGTACATGCGCCGCTGGTGTTTGATCTGGTGGATCGTTGGAATCAGCGGAGCATCGGTGGCTGTACCTATCACGTGGCACACCCTGGGGGGAGGAACTACGAGACCTTTCCGATCAACGCGTATGAGGCCGAGTCGCGTCGTGCCGCCAGATTCTTCGCATCGGGACACACGGGCGGACCGATAACTATGCCAGTGGATGAGTTGAATCCTCTCTATCCGTTGACATTGGACTTACGGCGAACACCGCCGAATTCATGAACGTCACTCCCGCCGAACCACCTCTCGCGACACGCCGCATCTTTGGCCAGTACACGCCGGTGGTGGGTACCTACGACGAGATGTATGCTTCTCCTGGCGTGCTGCGACCGGTCTGGGAAAAATTTGTCAATGGTGTGGAGACGCTGGGTACCGACGAGCTGACGCGACGCTGGCAGCAGGCTCAGGAGGAAGTTCGCGAGAACGGCGTCACCTACAACGCGTACGAGGACGCCGAGGGTCGTGTGCGACCTTGGGAGCTCGACGCGTTCCCGTTAATGATCTCGACGGCCGAATGGGCCGCGTTATCCGTAGGCTTGTGTCAACGAGCCCGTTTATTGGACCGCATCTTGCGGGATCTGTTTGGTCCGCAGGAACTGTTGCAGCGCGGGCTGCTGCCCGCCGAGTGGCTCTTTTCGCATCCTGGTTTTCATCGCCAGTTTCACGGACAACCGCTGCGCGACGACCGCTTCCTTCACTTTTACGCGGCAGATTTGGCTCGTGCTCCCGACGGTCGCTGGTGGGTGGTCGGCGATCGCACCGACGCGCCGTTGGGCGTCGGCTATGCCTTGGAGAACCGAATTGTCATGTCGCGGATGCTGCCGAACCTGATTCGCGACTGCAAGGTCGAGCGTTTGGCCGCGTTCTTCATCAAGCTCCAGGGTACGCTCCGAGGGTTGGCCGAACATCGCGAGAATCCTCGCATCGTTATCTTGACGCATGGCCCCACAGGCCCCAACTACTTTGAAGATGCTTATTTGGCTCGTTATCTGGGATACACGTTGGTCGAGGGCGGCGACCTAGCGGTGCGTGAAGATCGCGTCTTCATGAAGACCCTGGCGGGGTTGTTGCCGGTGGATGTGATCTTTCGCCGATTGAGTGACGAGTACTGCGATCCGCTGGAACTGCGGGGCGATGCTTCCCACGGGGTGCCGGGCTTGTTGCAGGCCACGCGTCTCGGACATGTCGCAGTGGCCAATGCTCTGGGGAGTTCGTTGGTCGAGTCGCCATCACTGGCACCGTTTCTGCGCCGCATCGCGAAAGAGTGGATGGGCGAGGAACTGCGATTGCCTTCGACCGCGACTTGGTGGTGCGGTCAACGGGAAGCCCGCGCGGAGGTGGTCGAACGATTAGGGCGGATAGCGATTCGCTCGGCCTTTCGCGTCGGGCGCCGCGAGTCGCTCGCACCCGAATCGTTGTTGCCCAAGTCGCCTCAGGAACTGGCCGCCTTAATCAGTTCGCGGGCTGATGAATTGGTTGGTCAAGAGCAAGTCGCTCGTTCGAGTTCGCCGGTGTGGCGCGACGGGGCAGCGAGTCCCTATCGCGTGGCGCTGCGCGTGTTTCTCGTAGCCGACAAGGATTCCTATCATGTCATGCCTGGCGGCTTGGTCCGTATGGCCAGTGCGGCCGCGCCGCTCGACATGTCGGTATTGGCTGGCGAGGTGAGCAAGGATGCCTGGGTGCTGGCCAGCGGACCGGTGCAACCGATCAGCCTGCTGGCTTCCGCCAAGCATCCGATCGCGCTGCGACGCACCGGTGCCGATCTGCCCAGTCGTGTGGCCGACAATCTGTTTTGGCTAGGCCGCCGCATTGAACGCGCCCAGGCCGCCTGCCGGCTGTTGCGTCCCTTGGTCGCGCGGCTGACGAGTGAAACGGGAAGCGAGAACCTGCCCGATCTGTCGGCGTTGGTCCATTGCCTCGCGCAGCAAGGGTTGGTTGAGCCTGGTTTTGCCCTGGAGAACATGCGCGATCTGCTGCCGACGATCAGCCAAGTCTTGCCCACCTCGATGATTGATCCGACAGATCCCGATAGCCTGTATGCGCTGTTCGCCTCGGCGCATCGCAATGCTTCGCGGGTGCGCGATCGGCTGTCGCTGGATAGCTGGCGCATTTTGCATCGTATTCAACGCGAGTTCGACGACGCGGCTAATGTCGAAACGTTTGGCTTGGCCGAGCTGCTCGATTTGCTCCACGATTTGGTCAGCGATCTAGCTGCGCTCGATGGTCTGATTGGCGAAAGCATGACGCGGACTCCGGGCTGGAGATTCTTGGAGTTGGGGCGGCGATTGGAGCGAGCTTTGCATACGATCGGGCTCGTGCAGTCGCTGTTAGCGGTGTCGGCCGAAGAGGATGTCCGCGCCCTGGAAGCGATCCTGGAAGTGGCCGATAGCGTGATGACCTATCGCGGCCGTTATATGGCCGCCGTCGACCTTGCGCCCGTGATGGATCTGCTGCTCACGGACGAAACGAATCCCAGGTCAGTGCTGTATCAACTAACCGCCATCACGGATCACGTCGAGCATCTGCCGCGTGATCATGGGCAGCCTTTGCGCGGCGCGGACCAGCGGCTGACCTTGTCCATGCTGCACAGTGCGCGGATGCTCGATATGGAATCCCTGCAAGGGCGTCGCGGCAGCGCGACTTCGACCAAGCTGGAACGCGCGTTGGCGCGATTGGCCGGACAACTGCCAAAGCTCTCCGAGCTCATCACGCATCGTTATCTGATTCATGCCGACACGCCCAAGCAAATGAGCGAATCGAGGCCGAGTACATGATCAGGTATAAGGTGAGCCACACGACGACCTACGATTACGACTCCGCAGTCGCGGTCTGTCAAAACATCGTCTATCTCACGCCTCGAGTCACTCCGAATCAAACCTGCCCGTACCACCGCTTGACGGTGCGTCCCGTCCCCACTTCGCCGCACAAGGGGCACGACTATTTTGGCAACGCCGTAGCGACCTTCTCGTTGAGTACGGGGCATCGCAGATTGCAGATCACCGCCCATAGCAAGGTCGAGTTGCAGGACCGCACACTTCCCGATCCCGCCACCTCGACCCCATGGGAAAATGTGCGCGACGCCCTGCCCAAGGACCGTTCCCTCCGGGGTTTGGCTAATTATCAGTTTTGTTTTCCGTCGCCTCGCATACCGAAGCACTTGGGACTGGCCGAATATGGCAAGGCCAGCTTCGTGCCGGGACGTCCCATGGTGGAAGCGCTTCGCGAATTGATGCAGCGTGTACATGCGGATTTCAAGTACGACCCCCAGGCGACGACGGTCAGGACTTCGATCACGGAAGTATTCGAGAAGCGGCGGGGCGTTTGTCAGGACTTGGCTCACGTGATGATCGGGGCACTGCGTCCGCTGGGTATCGCGGCCCGCTACGTCAGTGGTTATCTCCGCACCCACGTCGCACCGGGGCAAACGCGGTTGGTGGGCGCGGATGCCTCCCACGCCTGGCTGGCGGTCTTCTGTGGTCCGCACGGCTGGATCGACGTGGATCCGACAAACGATGTGTTTCCCTCAGTCGAGCACATTACGGTGGCCTGGGGACGTGATTTCGGAGATGTCTGTCCGGTGGCCGGCATGTTTGTGGGCGGTGGCTCGCATCGTCTCGCGGTGGCGGTCGATGTGGTTCCGTTGGACGAGGCGGAATAAGCCCTTGTCAAAATGTCGGGTGGCCACCATCATGTGGGAATTGGCGGTCGTCTTAATCCCTGGCGACGAAGAGGGAACGCGTTGTTGGCTCTAAGCAAAGGTTTCGGGCACGAATGGATCCATCAAGCCTGCTCGCGACGAATAAACTCGACTTCACCAAATATGACACCGGCGGTTTCTATGATGAGTTAGTCGACGAATCGGGACGACCGCGACCGGGTGCCGAATTGTTGCTACGGAAGCTGGAGTCACTGGACTTCGGCGAGCTGTTGCGGTGTCAGGCGGGGGCCGAGCGATCGCTGTTTCGCTTGGGGATCACGTTCGCGGTCTATGGCGATCAGCAAGGTCAAGAGAAGATCTTCCCCTTCGACATCATTCCCCGGATCGTGCCGTCCGACGAATGGGAATTGCTGGAACGCGGGTTGCGTCAGCGGATTCTGGCTTTGAATCTGTTTATCGACGATGTCTACCACGACCAGAAGATCCTCCGCGACGGCATCATTCCCAAGGAGATCGTTCTCGCGGCGACCAGCTATCGCAAGATTTGCGAAGGGCTGAATCCACCGCGCGGCATCTGGTGCCATGTGACCGGCACCGATCTCGTGCGCGGCGACGGAGGACAGATCTTCGTATTGGAAGACAACCTGCGGTGTCCGTCTGGCGTTTCTTACGTGCTGCAAAACCGGCTGGTCATGAAACGCAGCTTCCCGCAGATCTTCGCCGCATCGCGTGTGCAGCCGGTCATCGATTACCCGAGCAAGCTGTTGAGTACACTCGAGAACTTGGCCCCCGAGGGTTTGCAGTCGCCGACGGTCGTGGTGCTTACGCCAGGCAGCTTCAATTCGGCGTACTATGAACATTCCTTCCTGGCTCAACAGATGGGCATCCAGTTGGTGCAGGGGAGCGATTTGGTGGTGAGCGATGGTTTCGTCAACATGCGAACCACGGCGGGATTGAAGCGAGTGGACGTCATCTACC
>JBGTHH010001096.1:0-9506 GCA_041746275.1 Pirellulaceae bacterium
GCAGGGTTGGATCAGTTTCGAATCGCATTGAACAAGCTTGGGGTTATGGATGCGACGGTCAGTTTTAGCGAAGGAGAAATCGCTATGCTTTCGTGTTTATCCGCCGACATGACGATTAGAAAGCCTTGGCTTTTCACTAACTGGCGATTGAAACGCCTTGCAATGCGAATAGTCGCGACATTCTATGCCGTTTACCGAAATGCCCCGGCGGCGATCAAAGACAGTCGGTTTGGAGTACTCATATGGCGGAGAAATTTCCGTTGGTTTGAAGGGCAGTTCCAGCTCGCAGACGAAGGAGATGTAGGTCTTTTTCTCAAGAGTTTGGATGACCAAATACCACAGACCTCGCTTTACCGGTTACACGAAATCGTGGACGGCTGGTCACACTGGCGCAAACGGGTGAATCGAATCTTCGCACAGGACTTGCTTCCGATCTACAACGACGGCTGGCGTGAAGACGCCTCGTTGTTGGATGGTCCTTCATTTACGGCTCAGTTCATTTTAACGACGATTAGCGCCGATCCAGAGGCGATTATCACGCTCGGTTTCTCTCCAGGAGAGCTCTTCGGGGACCACGATGTGTACATTGAGTTATTTCCCGACGATACCATCGGTCAACCGCACGTGGCCTAACCTGGGAGAAGCGACCGGGGAAGAAACGGTGTGGCGACGGTTTTGATTGTGCCATCATCACAGGAAGACGACGCGGGATGTGAATGGATGGCGAGCGTGGTCCGAGAATGGGCAGACGATTTGAACGATGTGCGTCATTTTATTTACACACTGTCAGATGGTGAGCCGATCTGTGAATCCTGACCACGCATCGACAAATCTCCAAACCACATCGGTCATACGGCTGCACAAACTGGCGACGATTCAATCCCGTCGTCTTGCCGGACATCTTGGGTCGCTTTCTCCGATCATGACGTCCGAAGTCGACGCCAAACTCCGGACGCCACTGCGCCTGTGGACCAACCAGGGACGCTACGCGATGACTTCTCGAATGGGCTGACCGAAGTCGATGTCGAGTCGCTTGTGGCCGGGGATTTCTAGCTTGCGCGAGTCGAGGCCAAGTTGATGCAGGACCGTGGCGTGAATGTCGGTCACGTAATGGCGGTCCTCCACGGCATGAAAGCCAATCTCGTCCGTGGCACCGTGGGCGATGCCGCCTTTCAAGCCTCCTCCCGCCATCCACACCGAGAAGCCGTACGGATGATGATCGCGTCCGTCGGAACGCTCGGCGCCCGGCGTACGACCAAACTCCGTGGCCCAGACCACCAACGTCTCGTCGAGCAGGCCGCGCTGCTTCAAATCCTGGAGCAAGCCGCCGATGGGCTTGTCGACGCGAGCGCAGTTCTGCGAGTGATTCTCCTTCAGCTTACTGTGCGCATCCCAACCACCGCCCCCGCCCCCACCATCATAGATCTGCACGAAGCGGACGCCCTGCTCGACCAATCGCCGCGCCGCGAGCGCTTGTCGTCCCATGCCTTGCGTGGTTTGGTCGTGCAGTCCGTAAAGTTGCTGCACGTTTTCGGTCTCGCGATTCAGGTCGACGATTTCCGGCACCGACATTTGCATCCGGAAGGCCAGTTCGTAAGCCTTGATCCGCGCTTGCAGTTTCGCGTCGTCGGGATACTCGACGGCGGTTAAACCATTCAGATCGCGCAACAAATCGAGTTGCTCCCGTCGCTCGCGCACGGTGACTTTGTCGCCAGGCGTTCCGAACGGCAAGGGATTTTTGGGGTCGAGGGCCAAACGCACACCCGCGTGCTCCGGGCCGAGGTAGCTGCCGTCGTGAGCTCCCACGCCGCCACAACAATCGCCGGGAGGCGGTCCCATCACGACGAATTGCGGTAAGTTGTCGTTGATACTCCCCAAGCCGTAATGCACCCACGATCCGATCGAAGGATAGAAGCCGTCGAAGATGTGTCGCCCGGTATGGAACTGTAACTGCGCCGCGTGGTCGTTATCGGTCGTCCACATCGAGCGCACCACAGCGATATCGTCGATGCAGTTTCCGACGTGCGGCCACCAATCACTGACTTCGATGCCGCTTTCACCCCGTTTGTGAAAGCCGACCTGCAAGGGATAGACCTGCGCCATCAAGGCGCGGGGTGTGCCACCAAAGTCGCGGACATTCTGCCGATAGTAAGGCGAATCGAGTACGGCCGATTTGTACGGCGATTCATCGATGGTCAGTCCGGCGTAGCGATTCAAGGCCGGCTTGGGATCAAACGATTCGAGGTGGCTGGTGCCTCCATTCATGAAGAACCAAATCACACTCTTCGCCTTAGGTGCGAAGTGTGGTCGGCCGACCGCTGCGGTATCCGTTGCCTGAGCCCCTTGTTGCAGCATCGCACCCAATGCGAGTCCCGTGAAACCGAGCCCGCAGTCGGCGAGGAACTGTCGCCGCTGAATCTGTCCGCAAGGGAAGTTGTTGTGCGTGTGCATCACTTCGGCTCTCTGGGGAATACAGGCTCGATCATCTTACCGTCACGAAGTCGTTGTGCAAAAGCAACACGTGAACGAGATTCTCACGGGCACGCAATTGCGGGTCACTGGCGGGGCTTCGCTGGGCCGAACCACCAGGTGGGAAGGACTCGGCAGTTCCGTCGGGAAAGGGAATGGTCTGTGCGGCGAGGAACTGCTGGCAGCGCTGGGTTTCAGTTGCTGTCGGCGCACGCGACAGAATCGCCTCGAAGGCCGCGGGAATGAAGTCGGCGTTTGTCGAGAGCTGTTCCGCGATGATCCGCGCCGCGTCGATCGTCAAGCCGCTGTTCATCAGGGCGAGCGATTGGTGAGGCACGACGCTTTCCTTGCGCAGGTAGCAGGAATTCGGATCGGCCACATCGAAGATCTCGAGCAGCGACATCTTCTCGTTGGGCGTGTTGCGGAAGTATAGACTGCGTCGCAAGACGGTCTCGCCGTCGGTCTCCGGAATCTCGGGCCCGCCGAATCGCAGGTCTAACCGGTCGGCCAAGAACAGGGTGCTGTCGCGCACGATCTCGGCCTCCATCCGCCGCGAGTTCATCCGCCACAGCCACTGATTCTCGGCATCGGCATCCAACGCCGTGGTGGCACCGGTCGCAGCGGATGACAAGCGATAGGTGCTCGACAGGACGATCTGCCGATGTAGCGGCTTCATGTTCCAATCGTTCGCGATCAACTCCGCGGCCAGCCAATCGAGAAGTTCCGGATGCGTCGGCTGGCGACCATTCAGACCAAAGTTCTCGGGGGTCGCGGCCAACGGCTGGCCGAAGTGGCGGCCCCATAGATGATTCACCGCCACACGAGCTGTGCGTGGATTGCTTTCGCTCGCGATCCATGCGGCGAGCGCCGCACGTCGGCCAGTACTCGTTTTGGGAAACTGTTCGCCGAGCGGTGTGAAGGATTCCGAAGGCGAATCCGCAGCCTTCCGTGCAGTGTCCAACTTCTCCCTGGCCGCGGCAATCGCTTTGTCGGAGGTCGCGGTGGCTTGGATCGCTTCGATCTTGGTGAGTTCCATTTCCGCCTTGAGAATCGCGACTTGTCGTTCCGCGTCCGCCGCGTTGATGGCGAGCTGCTTGGCCTGTTCCGCTTGGCCATTAACGTAGGCTGCTGTGGCGGCCTCTAAGCGGCGCTCTATGGATTCCCGCTCGGCCCGCGCGATCCGCACCTCGGCAGCGGCTAACGACACGGCGAGCTCGGCGTCCGTCACGCGCCGCTGAAGCGTTTCGATGGATTCGACATCCTCGGTAATCCGTAGTTCCAAGAACTCCGCCGACCCCTGATGCACCCACAGCGCGAACTTGCCGTCGCGCCGCGCGATCGGCAGGGCGTAGTCCAATTTGCGCTCGCCATTCAGATCGATGATTAGTCGTGAACCCCGCACTTCCACATCCAGCGTCGCTTCTTCACCAACCTTCAGCTCCGTATAGACGATGCCCGCTGGCGGATAGACTTGCTGGCCGCCGACGCGATGGAAGGCCTGCACGCTTTGCCGGTTATCGTTCGTGCTGGTATAGACGTCTTGCGAGTTGCCTTGATCCTGGTAGTCAAAACTGAATCCGATCGAGCGATAATTGCCGGCGGCGAGCGGGCGATAACGCAAATGGACGTGAAAGTCGCTCGGATGATTCTCCTTCGAGACGATCGTCGCGAAGCCGGTGACCGCGGTTTCGACGAGCCTGTTCCTTTCGTACACCCACGACCCGCTGACCGTCGTCCACACATCCGGCCTGGCTTGCGCGAAATCATCGTGCAGGAAGATGCGAGGTTCGTTGGTTGTGGTTGTCGAGGAGTCGGCGGCCGTTTGCAATCTGGCACGTGCGGCAGCCGCGACGGATTCCGCTTCGTCGCGTTTGGTTTCGGCGGCCGCAATGTCTCGCGCCGCTTTCTCGATCAGGGTCTCGCGAACGCCCGGTCGCAACATGGGATACCAAGTAGTCGCAGGCAGATCGATGGACACAATGTTCAGTTCGTCGCCTCCCAATGCCGCTGGGACGCCGGGCTGCAACGGTTTCGATTTTTCTGGATAGCGATTGTCGCCGCGTTCGAAACGATACGTGGGGACATCGGGTTCCTTGTCGTAGACCAACGCAATGCCGTCCGTAAGCACCTCTCCCAGCGTTGCGTCTTTCTGCGTCGAAGTGATCGCCGAGATGGGATCGGTGCGCACATGATGCGGCTCGAAGAAGGCACGGAATCGGTAGTACTCTTCCTGGCTGACGGGATCAAACTTGTGGTCGTGGCAGCGACAGCAGCGGAGTGTCAGGCCCAGGAAGGCTTCACCTGTTCGTTCGACGGCGTCAAACAGCCAGACATCACGATCGAACTTGTACCAGTTGCGACCGAGGTAACCGGTGGCTGGCAACGCGGCTACGTCGTCACCCGCGATCTCGTCCGCCGCCAGCATTTCGCGGAGCATCTGATCGTAACCCTTGTCATCGTTCAGCGATGACACAATCCAATCGCGCCACCGCCAGATGTGTCGCTGGCTGTACCGAATCTCGTTGATACCTCGGCTGCCATACCAATCGCTGTAGCGCCAGACGTCCATCCAATGCCTGCCCCAGCGCTCGCCATACTGCGGGCGGGACAGGAGATCGTCGACGACGGTTTCGTAAGCCGAAATCGATTCATCCGCGAGGAAGCGGTGGAGTTCGTCGCGCGTGGGCGGCAAGCCGATCAGGTCCAAGTACACGCGTCGCAACCAGATCGACTTCGGTGCCTCGCCCACATGCGGCAGTTCCGCTTTCTCGCGTGCGGCGGCCACAAAGAAATCGATCGGAGTCCGGCACCACGCGTTTTCGTCGACCTCAGGCAGCGGGGGACGCTCGATCGCTCGATACGACCACCACGTTCGCGGATCGGCTTGAGGTTGCTCGTCCGCCGGCGCGATCGCACCGGCCGCGATCCACTCGCGAATCAGCGTCAGCTCGGGCTCCGTGAGTGGAGTGCCTTCGTTCGCGGGCGGCATGCGAAACCCAGCCTCGCCGGTCAGGACATCCAGCAACAAACTTTCGTTCGGCTGGCCCGGTACAATGGCAGCACCCGAATCTCCGCCTGTGATCAGGGATGCCGCCGTATCCAGTCGCAAACCGGCTTGTTGCTTAAACGCCCCGTGGCAAGCGTAGCACTTGTGCTCCAGCAGCGGCTTCACTTCACGGAGGTAGTCCACCGCCCAGGCAGGCGTCGCCCAGGTCATTAGCAACACGACATGTATGACAGAGTGTTTCATCGTTGCGGATCGCTGACGGTGGGAATGTTGGAGGGCGGGTTTGGCGGGAGGTGTCAATCGATGTGCGGGCGGCTCACGCCATGATCTGTTGAATCGGTTCGGCGCCTTCGACGCCCACCAGCTTTTGATCGAGTCCGTTGTAGAAGTAGCTGAGGCGGTTGGGGTCCAAGCCAAGTTGTTGCAGGATGGTGGCGTGCAGATTCTTGACATGGAAGCGATCCTCGACAGCGGCGGCTCCCAGCTCGTCCGTGCGACCCACGCTGACACCGCCACGAATGCCGCCTCCGGCCAGCCACATGGTAAAGCCGTAGGCATTGTGATCGCGACCGGTCCCCTTCTCATATTCGGCGGTAGGCTGTCGTCCGAATTCGCCACCCCAGACCACCAGCGTCTCGTCCAAGAGCCCGCGCTGTTTGAGATCTTGTAAGAGACCGGCGATCGGTTTGTCGGTTTCGCCAGCGTGGAGATCGTGGTTCGCCTGGAGATCGCCATGCGCGTCCCAATTGGCATCGTTGTGGTGACCACCGGAGTAGAGTTGGACAAATCGCACGCCGCGTTCGACCAGTCGGCGGGCGAGCAAACATTGCCGACCAAAAACCTCCGTCTTCTTTTCGTCCAAGCCATACAGCCGCAACGTGCGCTCGTCCTCTTGACCAAGATCCACCGCCTCGGGTGCCGCGGCTTGCATCTTGTAGGCTAGTTCGTAACTGGCGATCCGCGCGGCGAGATCGCTGTTGTCGAGCCGCGTCTGTTGATGTGCTTCGTTATAGCCGCGTAGCGTGTCGAGCATTTCGCGCTGCATTTGACGCGGCACACCATCGGGAGACTTCAGATCGAGAATCGGCGTCCCTTGCGAGCGGATCACCGTGGCCTGATACGTGGCCGGCATGTAACCGCTGCTCCAGTTCTTCGCGCCGCTGATGGGCCCACCGCGAGGATCCAGCATGACGACGAATCCCGGTAGATTCTCGTTTACGGTTCCCAGGCCGTAGTTGCTCCAGGAACCTAGGCAGGGACTGCCGCTGAGGATCTTGCCCGAATTCATCATCAACATCGCCGATCCATGAATAGGCGAGTCGGCTGTCATCGAGTGGATAAAAGCGATGTCATCCACGCAAGTCGCCAGATGCGGAAATAAGGTCGAGACCCACTTCCCGCACTTGCCGTGTTGGGCGAAGTCCCAACGCGTTTCGACGATGCGGCCTTGGTTGCGGTGCCCGCCGCGTCCAAACGTTTTCACTTCGACCGTCTTGTTGTCCATGCCCTTCATCGCCGGCTTGTAGTCGAACGTGTCGATGTGACTCGGGCCGCCGTACATGTAGAGGAAGATGACGCTCTTGGCCTTGGCCTGAAAATGCGGTGGCTTGGCTGCCAGAGGATTTCGCCACGCCGTCAAGCCGTCGGCCGCTACCGTTTGATTGGCGAGGAACCCGTCGTCGCCCAGCAGGCCAGCCAACGCGGCTCCCCCGAAGCCGGCTCCGGTTTGCCACAGGAATTCGCGGCGCGTCCGGCCACAAAAGTTGCGAGGTGTGGAACTGTCGTGCATGGTTTCACCTATCACGGATCGTGTTCTCAATTATAGCGGGTTCTCGTGAGGCATACCGCCGCGACTTAGTCGAGGTAAATGAACTCGTTTAAATTCAGCGCGGTGACGCAAAACTGCTTCAGGGCGCCTTCCGAAGAAAGGGCGTACTTTTGTTGTAGGTTGTTCGTCAGCGTCACGCCGCGTTCGATGTCGTCTGTCGTCGGTTCGCGCTGCAAAATGCGTTGTAAGGCCAGCGCGATCTGTGCCGAGACCGACTCACCCGCCGTGGCTCGCAGATATTGAGCCAGTGTGGTCGCCTGTTCGTTGATGAAGGCGCTATTGAGCATTCCCAGGGCCTGAGTCGGTTGCGTCGTTGCGAAGCGGACGGGACAACTCGCGTCGGTATCCGCGCCGTCGAAGCTGGCCAGCAGCGGAACGACGAGCGAACGCTTGACGTGGATATAAATGCTGCGCCGCGCGCGGTCTTGGGGCGAGGACTGGCCCCAACCAGATCCGGGTTGCGATTGACCGGCCAGCACTTCTTCGGGGATGGTCACATACACGCTTGGTCCGTACATGGCCGTGCGATTCAAGCTGCCATTCACCGCGAGGATCGAGTCGCGAATCTCTTCCGCCGACAGACGTCGCATGTCGAAACGCCAGAGGAGATTGTTGATGGGATCACGTTCGAGGGCCGCCGTCTGCGACTGGGAAGACATCTGATAGGTGTTGGAGAGCATGATCAACTTGTGCATCCGCTTGATGCGCCAACCACCCTCCATGAACTCGGCCGCGAGCCAATCGAGCAATTCGGGATGGGTCGGCGGGACGCCTTGAAAGCCGAAGTCGCTGGTCGAGCGGACGATCCCGCGACCGAAGTGATAGTGCCACAGCCGATTGACCAACACGCGCGCGGTCAATGGATGATCGGGACTGACCAGCCACTTGGCCAACGCGCTGCGACGCCCCGTGGATGGAATGTCGTCGGGCAACGACGCGATCTCCGGCTCGGGTGGCGAGAGCACGGACAAGAACCCAGGTTCGACTTGCGTGCCGGGCACGCCCGCGTTGCCTCGAATCAGCACATGCGTCGGCGGGCATTCGCGACCATGCTCCTTTACACATAACGCTTGTTCGAGTCCCGGTGGTCGAAACTTCCGCAAGGTGTCGCGCTGCTCGGTCAGTTGGACGTAGCTGGCGAACTCCGCTTCCGTCAGTAGTTTGCCGACGCGTTTTTTCGCCAGTTCGACGCGCATCGGTTCGCTCTTCCAGTCATCGTTTTCGACCCCAACCAGATCCTCGCGAAGGCGCCGGTCAATCGCACCGAGAGCCCGACGATTCTCTTCGGTGTCGCGTTGGTGTTGTTCTACCGACTGCCGATGACGCTCCGTTTCTTCGGGTGTGCCGATTGAACGCACCGAGGCTTCCAAGACACTTTCATGCGAACGCTGGCCCAGCCGCCGGATGTTGCGAAAGAACGCCAACATGCGGTAGTAATCGGTCTGGGGTAGGGGATCGAGCTTGTGGTCGTGGCAACGCGCACAGCCCACCGTCATTCCCAGAAAGACTTCTCCCGTAGTGCGAACCAAATCGTCCAAGTCCTCGAACAATTCTTGTTGAGGATCGACCGGCTCGTCTTGCCAGAGGCCGAGGCGGTAGTAGCCCGTGGCGATGATCGAGTCGGGAGTGGCCTCGGGCAGCTCGTCGCCGGCCAGTTGTTCGGTAACGAACTGATCGTAGGGCTTGTCATCGTTGAGCGATCGAATGACGTAGTCGCGATAACGCCACACGAACGGCTTGGCACCATCGCGCTCATAACTGTTCGTCTCGGCATAGCGGACGAGATCCAACCAGTGGCGACCCCAACGTTCGCCATAGTGCGGCGACTCGAGCAAGCGATCCACGACGCGTTCAAACGCCTGGGGCGAATCGTCGTGAAGAAAATTAGCGACTTCCTCGGGAGTGGGCGGCAAGCCAATCAGATCGTAAGTCGCACGCCGCAACAACGCGGTCTTTTCGGCTGCGGCGGCGGGCTGCAATCCGGCGTCTTCCAACTTGTGCAGTACAAAGGCATCGATTGGATTGCGAACCCACTCGGATTGGGCGACGCTCGGTGGCTGCGGTCGTTGGACGGGCTGGAAGGACCAGAACTGCTTGGTTTCGTCGTTGACGGGCGGTGGTCCATGGGGTTCCGAATCCTGTTCGGCAACCTCATCGCCGGGTGTCCAGGGAAGTCCCATCTCGACCCAACGCGTCAGCAAG
>JBGTHH010001097.1:0-3085 GCA_041746275.1 Pirellulaceae bacterium
AGCCATAGGGGATCACGCGATAGGTGTCGTGATAGTTATGCAGCGACAGGCCGATCTGCTTAAGATGGTTCCGACAACTCATGCGTCGTGCCGCTTCACGTGCGGCTTGAACGGCCGGCAACAACAGACCGACCAGGATTCCAATGATCGCGATGACCACCAAGAGTTCGACCAACGTAAAGCCCAAACGACCGTTGACTCGCATGGCATCTCCCCCATAACCTTGCGAACGTTTCTTACGCTGCGGGGCGAAGAGAGATCCCGGCTGCTACCGATCACCGAGAATCAACTCACCGCGCAGGGACAAATAGGTCCCCCAGTATGAGAGTTTTCCGCGAGCATTTCCACTACCGACGGGAAATTTTTCGAAAATTCACAGCGATATGCTTGAACCGGCTAGACGTTGGACTTAAGACGATTCAGCTCGCGGACGAGGTCCCGCTTCAATCGTTCCATATCAGCCACAAAGATCCGGGGGGCGGGATACTTGCTCAGCCGAGTACGACCGGGACAGGCACTTGTCGGTAGACCTTCAAGAAACCGCAGTCGCTGGTTGAGCCGATGCCAAACATCGGGTTTGTGGCTTTCAGCTTCTCCATGCCAGTGATCCAACTCGACAGTTCCCACGACGCGATGGAGCACTTGTGGCATAAACAAAATCCTCTGGGCAAGAGGGAGTCGAGCAATCGAGTCGAATACCACATTATTCGGCAGCGGAACCGCCCCGATGCAAAGTTTGCAAGTCGCGCAAAAAGAAAACGAGCGGCGTCGCGTCCGATCGATAGCTCTAGTCCAGATGAACGGATCGTGCGGCGAACCGAGCACATTGCTAAGCAAACGTTAGCGAGTTCGTTGGGCAACTCGCAACTGAGCGCGAGCCTGCGCGACGTGACGATCGCGCGTCTCCAGTTCCTCGTCGGTAGTCGCCGTTCGCCTTCCGGCCGCCTGTAACTGTTCGCGAGCAACCGCTGCATCCAGTTTGCTGCCGAGCACGGCACGATTCGTGAGGATTGAGACCACGTTATCGGCAATCTGGACGAAGCCGCCGTCAATGTAATAGCGGGTCTCGCTGCTACCAGTACGAATCCGCAACTCACCGTAACCCAATCGTCCAATCAGCGGACTATGGCCCGGCAAAACTCCCAACTCGCCGTCAAACAGCGGGACGGCGATGAACTCAGCTCGTGCGTCGAGCTCGGTTCTTTCGGGAGTTACAACGACACAAGATAAAGTAGTCATAAGCGGACTTCAAACTTCACGGTTCTCTGATCGGATCGCATTGAAAAAGGGGTCTGACCCTCTCCCGGTGTTCTCTTGGATCGTGATTCTGTTTGCCCTCCCAAGGGTCGGACCCCTTTTTCAACGGGCCGCTAGGACCGGGCGGCCATCTTCTTGGCTTGCTCTTCGGCTTGATCAATGACGCCGACATACATAAAGGCCTGTTCGGGCAAGTGATCCCATTTGCCGTCGCACAACTCCTCAAAGCTGCGAATGGTCTCGTCCAGTTTCGTGAATTCACCCGGTTTGCCGGTGAAGACCTCCGCCACATAGAACGGCTGCGACAGGAATCGCTCGATGCGACGGGCGCGATGGACGATCAACTTGTCATCTTCGCTCAGTTCATCTACACCCAAAATGGCGATGATGTCCTGCAATTCGCGATAACGTTGCAACGTCGTCTGGACGCGACGAGCAATGGCGTAGTGCCGTTCGCCGACATACTGCGGATCGAGAATGCGGCTGTTCGAGGCCAGCGGATCGACCGCCGGATAAATGCCTTTCTCGGAAATCGATCGTTCGAGATACAAAAAGGCATCCAACTGACCGAACGCCGTCGCGGGGGCGGGGTCGGTCGGATCGTCAGCCGGAACATACACCGCTTGTACCGACGTAATGGCCCCTTTGCTGGTCGAGGCAATTCGTTCCTGCAAGGCACCCATCTCGGTCGCCAACGTTGGTTGGTAACCGACCGCCGATGGCATGCGGCCCAACAATGCCGAAACCTCGCTACCGGCCTGGGAGAAACGGAAGATATTGTCGACGAACAGTAGCGTATCCTTGCCAGTCGTATCGCGAAAATACTCGGCCATCGTCAAGGCCGACAACGCGACTCGCAGACGAGCTCCTGGGGGCTCGTTCATTTGGCCGAACACCATGGCCGTCTGTTCGATGACGCTACGGCCCGTATCACCGATTTTCGCTTCCTGCATTTCCAGCCACAGGTCGGTTCCCTCACGAGTTCGTTCGCCGACACCCGCAAAGACCGAGTAACCGCCATGCTCGCGAGCGATACGGGCAATCAACTCGGTCAGAATGACCGTCTTGCCCAGCCCCGCACCGCCGAACAGTCCGGCCTTGCCACCACGCACGAACGGCGTGAGCAGGTCGACCACTTTGATCCCGGTCTCGAACAACTCGGTGCTCGTCGAAAGTTCGCTCACCGCCGGAGGCCGTCGGTGGATTGGCAAGTACTGAGCGGCGTGGACTTCCCCGCGTCCATCCACGGGCTTGCCCAACATATTGAAGACGCGTCCCAGAGTCGCTTCGCCCACAGGCACGGTGACTGGAGCTCCCGTGTCCACGCACGGGTTGCCGCGGACCATACCGTCCGTGCTGCCCAGCGCAACGCACCGTACGCGGCCGCCGCCGAGATGCTGCTGAACCTCACCGGTCAGGTCCAGCTTGACGCCCTTGTGTTCGCTGACGACTTTGACGGCGTTGTAGATCGCAGGCAGGCTCGCCTCATCGAATTCCGCATCGAAAGTGGAGCCAATCACTTGGGTCACGCGACCCGCGGTTGTTGTTGCAGTTGCCATGGTTCGTTTTCAGATTCCGATATGCAATGGTCTGATGGACTGTGTTCTGATGGACTGTGTTCTGATGGACTGGGACGAGCCCGTGCCAGGCGAGGAGCCGAGCCGGACGTTAGCTTTTGAGTGCTTCGACTCCCCCGATGATTTCCATGATCTCGCCAGTAATTTGCGACTGACGAGCCCGGTTATAGGTCATGGAGAGTTGTTTGATCATGTCGCCCGCGTTCTCGGTGGCGGCCTTCATCGCCACCATCCGGGCAATCTGCTCGCTG
>JBGTHH010001098.1:0-2814 GCA_041746275.1 Pirellulaceae bacterium
GCTGGTCTTGCCTTCGTGCGACGAATAGTAACTCACCCAGAGCAAATCGTCGTGCTCGACCAGGCCGGCGTAACTCGTGTCGCCGCCGGATGGCAGTTTGAGAAACTCGGTCAATCGACCCGCTTGAGGATCGATCCAGGCCAGCGAAGTTCGAGCACCGCCGTCGTACAGCCGCACGGCCGCCACGTAACGCCCATCGTTCAGTCGGATCATGTGTGGCCCGCCGATGCGGACGCCCAAGTCTTGCCACTCCCACTCCGTATACGGAGGTTGTGAAACGCCGAGCAAGCCCGTGTTGGGCTGGCCGTCGCGGCGCAGCAAACAGTAGCTCGTGTCGCCCGTGAAGACCAACGACGTCTCATTCGGATAGCCGACGTCCAGCAGCCGCTCGACCAACGTGTCGAACTTCTTGCCGTCCGAACTGGAATAGAGCCGCACGGACTTTTCCGGCCCCACGCCATACCCGATGCCATAAGCCGTCTTGTTATGCCAAGTGGTTCGCCAGAGCCAGAAATTGTCGTCGCCGATGTCGTGTGCCTCGCTCCAAGTATGGCCGTCGCGCGAGAACCAAGCCAGCGACTGGTGTGTCTTTTGCGACTTGTCATGAAGGGCCTCGGCACCACTGAGCATCAACTGGCCGTCCGGCGTGATCGTGATCTTGGCGTCTCGCAAATCGGAATCGGGTGAAGTGATCAACGCCGCCGATTCCCATTTCTCGCCATCGACCGACGTGATGACTCGCAAAGCTCCGTCGGGCGACACGTGTCCCTGTCCTTCACGAAACACACAGAACCAACGATCGCCGAAACGGACCAGATCGGTAAAGGCGTTGTGTGGTGCTTGATCCCAGATCTTGCGGGCCTCGATCAACTGGCTTGCCTCTTGTGCCTGACACCAGACGCTGGAACAGACGAGCAGACTGAACAGTAGTAAACGTGGCATGACGTCACCTTTCGAGAGTGAGGTAAAAAGCGTTCGATCGTGGTCAGTCCTCGAATCGCATCGAAAACAAATCCGCATCCTTGAGCACACAGCGTAAGCGTACCGGTTGACCAGCCACCGCGGCCAGCGCGGTCGCGTCCTGCCAAGTGACCACCCGTGCGATCTCGTTGCCGATCTGTTCCTGACAATCGGCGAGCGCTAACCCCAGCAGCGGCTGACCCGCGAGATCCTGCAACTCGAAACGCACACTGCCACCGGCCGATGAAGCGAAGTTGATGGATAGCGATTTGCCGGAAAAGACCAGCGGCTTGGTCAACAGTTCGCCGCCTGTCGCTCCCGCATGGACCGACGCCAGCCCATCCAATCGCAAGCTATATCTTCGAACGTGAGCGGTCGGCTGCGCGTAGTCCTGGTTGACGTACAGAGACATCTCGTGCGGACCGGTTTGCACCAGATTCAACGCCGGATAGTTGGTGCGCGACACCCAGTTCTGTGGACCGATGCCCGGACGGAGGAAGCCTTCGAGAAACGTGCGGTCGTAGACGTCTCCACCACGTGACGTCATCAGCACCGCGTCGGACGTATCCTTGAAGTAGTTGGGGTCGACACCGATCGCTTGAGCCTGCTCGGCGGACAGCACCTGTCGTCCACCGAAGAAGCGCGCGGCGATCGCAATGTAGATGTGGGGCGCTCGGAAGTAGGGGGAGGTTTGATTCGTATAGAGATGCTCGGCGGGAGCAGGCCGAGGTCCCGTGTCACCGTCGTCATGCCACTGCTGCATCATCACGGCCGGAGACCACTGAATGAAGTCTTCGCTCGTCGAACGGGCAATCCTTCGCAATCCATCCCAGACGCGGAAGTAACAAACGTACTTCTGTTCAGCCGAGGACCAAAACACCAGATTCTGCGAGTCGAACAGGTGGTCGAATTTGAAGGGCATGTGGCGCGCATCAAGGATCGGTTCCTCGCGAAGACGCTGCCAACGTAATCCATCGGGCGACACGTAGGCGAACAGTTCCTTGCCGGTTCCGCCGACCGCTTTGTAGCGTTGCTCGGCGGGCACACCTGGACGAGTGTCGATCAACGGGCTGAAGTTGTGCGTCACCGGTGCTGCATTCGCCAACACGATGTTGTTGGCCTTGGTCCCAGCGAACTCGAACAGACCCAACTCTGGTTTCGTCCAGTTCCGCCCATCCACCGATTCGGCCACGCATGTCCGCTCGTGCTCGCTGCCATCGCGAGTAAGTTCCGAAATGCCGCGGTAGTACATGCGGAAACGATCGCCGTCGGGCAGGATAGTGACATATCCGGCATGAGGCCCTTCCCACACTTGATCGAACTTCAATACGGGGCCTTCGTCGCGCGGAGCATGCATCTGGAGCCTCGCATGCTCCAAACGTTCGATCAGCCAGCGATCGACGAACAGCTCGCGACGTGAACCGACGTCGAGCGGTGCGGCATCGGCTTCCCTCGGTCTGAGTGAAGCGGCTAACGGAGCGATCAACAGCAATAAACCAATGGACCAAGTTAAAGTCCGCGCGGTGTGTGACGAGTTCCGTGGCCAACTAGTGATGCTCATCGTTGTCATCCTCAAGGTTCAAAGCAGGCTTGGTGTGCTGGTGCCTAGGTGCTTGCCATCGTTGTCGAAAGTCCTCCAACTATCAACCGGGAACGGCCGGCCGCGGTCGGATCAGAGCACTCGCCAGCGTTCCTACCATAATGCCCACCAGCAACGAACACGGCATCATCCAAACGAAGCTGATGCTGAGTGGCAGTCCCAATTCTTTGGCATACGCGATCGCTATGGCCGTCGCTATGCTGGTCGCGAGTCCCAACCATGCTCCCACGCCGTTGGCCCACGGGATGAACAAG
>JBGTHH010001099.1:0-3521 GCA_041746275.1 Pirellulaceae bacterium
GAGCGCCCCGCGATGCGCGGCCGCATCGATGCCCCGCGCCAGACCGCTGACGACCGTGAAACCAGTCCGCGCTAGACTGGCCGCCAGGCGTTCCGCCTGGGCGAGCCCATACCGCGTGGCATGCCGCGTGCCGACAATCGCCATCGCCAACGCATCGCCAGGCAGGATCTCGCCTTGCACATACAGCACCCCCGGCGGATCGTGGATTTGATTCAGCAGTTGAGGATAGCGCGGATCGGAATCGACCAACAACGTAATGCCGTGCTCGCGGCACAAGGCGATTTCGCTATCCACATCGATGCTGGTTCGGCCTTCGACGATGGCCCGCGCGAGTTTGGGCCCCACGCCAGGCACGGTTCGCAACAGACTGGGAGCCGCCTCGAAGACCGCTGCCGCCGAACCGCAACATTCGAGCAGTGCCTTGCGAGTCCGGGGACCCACACCCGGCACGAGCGATAATCGCAGCGCCGCTTCGAGCGTATCGGAATGTACCCGTTCTCCGTCGGTCACGTCTGCCACCCAGCTACCTTCAAGGAGAAAACGATTCAACAATCACTTAACTGAGAAGTTGCCGCATCCCGTCAGTCAACACGGTGTCAATGCTGGCATCGGCAAACGCCACGCTGACCTCATAACCGCCGTGGGGATACTCTTCCCGCACGGGGATATACCACGGTCCACCGTCACCATACGCCGCAGTGGCCACGAAATCCGTTCCACCAATCTGCTGAGCTCGCAACTGATACTCGATAAAGCACTCGGCGGGCAGATGCAGCAGATGCGTCTGATTCACGCGGAGCGCGCTCAGCACCAGTGGTATCCGCTGCTCCACTCGCCGCAGCCAGGACAACATGTACGCGGGACGATTGCGACCGACCACGGGATTGCTCGAGTTGGCGATCTGCATTTCCAACGCCGCGGCCGACAACGTGTCGCGCGGCGGAGGCAAGATCTCGGCCGTCTGCCAACGGATCTGTTCGATCGACTGCGGCTGCAATTCACGCTCGGAGTTGACGATCCCGTCGTATAGGCGTTGGGTGAGCACGGGCCGGACCGCATGCGAGCCATCGTTGTATTTGCCCGCCGAAATGTTTCCCGCGCAGCCGGTGAAGTAGATATGCAGGCAATCGGGTTCGTCTTGTTGGCGTTGCTTCCTGGCGAGCCCCGCGAAATCGCTGGTCACACGCCCGTCTCCGTAGTAACTCATCGGATGCGTCGCGTAGTAATGACACGCCACGAGCTTGCGCGAGCCGTGATAGAAGGCCACTGTCTTGAGCCACGGATCGATCAGTCCCTCGGGCAATGCCAGCAACTTGGGATCGCGACAACTACTGCCGCGCATGGCCAACACGTGCCCTTGTTCGTCGCGCGAGACACGGCGATTGGACGCCACGCGATCCACTTGCGCCTGACCGTGGGCGACGTGTGTCACCGGCGTGGCCTTGTTCAATGCCTCGCGCACGGACTGGCGGCCGCGTTCCAAACAGCGGCGAAAGAAGTCCACTTCGACGATGTGTGGCAAGTCGCCCTGTTCCGCGACCAGCCGTTCCGCTTCCAGACAAGCCAGCGGCGCGTTGTGTTGATGGACACACTGCACCGCCACGCGTTCCGGAGTCGTGCCGGCCGCTTCCGCCAAGGCACGACGCCATTCGACATGTGCTTCGTTCAGCAAGCCTGTCCAATCGACGGCGCAAACCACGATCGGCTCGCCCGCACCCAGCAAGACAAAGCCCAGTGCTTCCAGCGCGTCGTCGACGACCTTCACGGGCGTGATCCAACCCCCGCAGCATGAATGGCCTTCCGGTGGAGTCACATCGAAACGGAACGGTGCCAAATGCAGATTGCCTCCGGACGCCGCGGAAAGTTCGTGGGCGAAATTGAGCGTCCAACCTCCGACGGCAGCGCCCAGTGCTCCTTGAAGTAGTGTGCGACGATGGAAGCCATGTGTGTCAGTCATTGATGAGCCCTCGTATGGGAAAATGTGGTTAGAGTGAGTCGACCAAATGACGGAGTCGCGCATAGCCTTGATTCAATACCTCGCCCGGATCGCGCCGCCAAAGCTGCTCGTTGAACAGCTCCAGACTAATCGCTCCCGTGTAACCCTTCTCTTTCAGAACGAGCAGCTCCGCACGCAGGTCGATCACGCCATCGCCGGGCATAACACGATCGGGGTCGAGCTGCTGACGTGGCGGAATGCCGGAGCAAGCGTCATCGATGTGGTAGTGACTGATCCGCTCGACCGGGATGGCACGCAAGTCGTCCAGCGTGGACAGGCTGTTCCAACTATGAAAGGCGTCCAAGATGATTGTGGCGTCTGGATCGTAAGTCGCCTGCACCACTTGCCAAGCTTGTGGCAGCGAGTAGACGGACTCGAAGAAACTAATGTACTCGAAGGTGGGCATCGCCCCGATCTGCCGACCGATCTGCAAGAGGTCCTGAAACCGGTGCGCGATCTGTTCGAGATCACACGGAAAGCGGGCGGGCGAACAGACGAGCCACGGTGCCCCCAATCGCGCCGTCAACTCCAACCGTCGCTTGACCTCGTCCAACTGATGCGGATACTCGAAGTCACTTGCTTCGGCCCAGCCGCGGGCGGCGATCATGCTGGGGACCGTCAACCCGTGGTCGGCGAGCGCCAGGGTGATATCGCGGACTTCGCCGCCGCGACCGATGTGTTCATAGATGTCCGTGATCCACAACTCAATCGCCGAGAATCCGGCGGCTGCCGTCAAGCGAATCTTGTCCAGAAGCGGCTGCGGTTTGATCGTGCTTGTGTTCAGGCACAGCGTGAATGACATGACAATTTCCTCGGAGCGATGTCGGCGACCGTTGGGTGTGGAGTATGATGATGCCACATAACCTACCAAGTTCTACCGCCGGAGCAACTTTATGGACTTGCCGAAGCCCGAAGCCCTGAGCGATTTCCCCGTGGTGATCACTTTACCATTGCAGTGGGGCGACCAGGACGCGTTTGGCCACGTGAACAATACCGTGCCGATTCGTTGGTTCGAATCCGCGCGCATCGCGTATCTCGAGCAGAGCGACATGCGCCACATGATGGAGACCGGTGGCTTGGGACCGATCCTGGCCTCGATTACCTGCCACTATCGTCGTCAATTGCATTATCCCGACACGGTGCTGGTCGGGGCTCGCATCGTGAAACTGGGTCGCAGCAGCTTGGTGATGGACCATCGCGTCTATAGCACGCGTCTGGAGGCCGTGGCCGCGGACGGCACCTCGACGATCGTGATCTTTGACTACCGCACGAACCGCCCGCAGCGCGTTCCCGAAGAAATCCGCCAAGCCTTCGAGAAGGTCGAAGGGAAAAGCCTGAGTGACCATCCGCACGGCAGCGTCTAAACCGCACGGCAGTGTCTAAACCGAACAGGCTCTCGTATCCCGGAAGTGATCGCGTGAATGTGGCATTGCGGACCTTTACGAATCTGTATCCCGTCTGGACAGTCGGTGGATCGGTGGCAGGCTACCTGTATCCGTCGCTGTTTTTGTGGTTTGCCGGCGCG
>JBGTHH010001100.1:0-2027 GCA_041746275.1 Pirellulaceae bacterium
TAGGGCTCGAAGAATGTCGACGCGAGCACCAGACATCGTTGGGACCGGAACGCCTTACGGTAAGTCGGCAGTTGGTCCGCCTTCTCGCAGGTCGCGTTAAACGTCGAATACTTGCGCACGTAGGCGTTCGCGGTCACGCCCTGCTTGTCCGGATGAAACCAGTGCGGAACCAAGCCCCACCGCATCACGCTCAGTTCACGGTCGTGCTGCTCCGTCGCCCGCGCGACCACGACCGAGTTCAACGGATATCGATCGCGAGGGTCGCTCAACACCTCGTCCACCGGACCCACGACCTGGTCGAACCACAACTGCTGACTGACTTGATGCAGCGGAGAACGGATGTTGAAGCGATGGCACATCGCGGACTCTTTCCAACTATTCCAAGTTGTATGGCTTCTCGCCCTCTTCACTTCCGCCAAAGGAGCCGCGAAACGGAGTCGCCGCCGCACTGACCGTCTTGTTCGGGCCGGTCAGTTTCAGGAAATAATTGCCTTTGCCTTCCACGGACAGAATGACGGCCAACATGCGGGCATTGGGCATATCTTCGGTCTTGCGGAGGACCGGTGGGCCAATCGGCTTCTTATAGGTGCCGGTGACGTCCACGATGACGTACTCGCCCGTTTTGGATTGGCCCGAGGTGGTTTTCGACTTACGGCCCTCGGCTTGGAACTGGTCGATCCAGCGATTGACGTTGTCCTTGACTCCTCCTCCCGCTCCAAACGAGAAGATGGCGAGCTCGGCGGGTTCGTTCTCACCCTCGACGGCGGGAATGGCGAACTGTGCTAGTCGCAGGGAACTTGTCGGCTCGGACTGCACCCAACTCGCGGGAACCTTCAGCGTGATGTCACCGACCTTGGCATCCTTGAGTTCATCAGCGGATAGCGGTGAGATCAAACCAACGAGCAGCAGGGCGATCGCATAGCGTGTGGACATAGTCGTTTCCAATCGGAGTGAGGAACGGAGTGGGGTGGTAATACGAGGACAATTTCGCGTCGTAGTTAAGTGCCGCGCAGAATCACGACAGTAACAACCAGTAAAACAACGATCAATAAGCCGAGAATGATCAGCGGAGCCATGGATTTCTGGCGCGGGCCCACACGCCGAGCCGGAGCCGCCACGGGCTGGCTGATGTCTTGCTCCTCGTCATCGGGAACGAGGAACGAGGGTGCCTTCGCGGGAGCGGCGGACGGGTGGGTGACTGTCGCCACTTCCAAGGACGGGAACACGGGCCCGGCGGTTTTCCAGTCGACCCAGCCTTCACGCCAGACGAGCGAATCGGCACTCACACGGCCTTCGGCCAGCCAGCGTCGCATGACGTCGCCCCGGGCTGGTCCAAATTGCCCTCCGGATGCGGGCCGAACGTACCAGACTGCATCGGGCGATTCGGCGATAGGATCACTGACGCTCGTCGCGGTCGAAGGGATATCCAACGATGTTGAATCCTCGCTTAGCGCTCGGCCGATTGATTCCTCAACCGTGGAATCGACCGTGGCTACGGAAACGCTCGACCTACGATTGGCCGTGGGCCGGATCTTGGGAGCATCCGCCGGAATCTGGCTTTCTAAGGGGATCAGGACACGGGAATCGCAATGAGGGCAAATCCCCCGTTTTCCCGCCAGGAATGCCTTGATATTGAGTCGTCGCCCACACTCGGGGCAATAAAACCGTATGCCCATGTCGTTTCTTGCAAGTTGGGGCGAGGTGGTGAGCGGTCGGGCGAGTCTCCATTATACATAGCCAAGCACGAGTGTGAAGCGAACCCCAAACCACTGGGTCCCATGAATAACGTGGGTTCCTTGCGACCGACAAGGGATCAGCGTATACCAATCCTGTATGAAACCCTCACAACCGGAACATGTGGACCACGACGAGCCGGAAGGCCCTGCCGAAATTGCCATCGTGGGTGACCTCACCGAAAATGGTGCCGATCTCACCGAGAAACTGCTGGGCGTGCCGCAGGGAGGGGAATGCATCCTGTATTTCGATTCGCCCGGCGGCAGCCCCTATTGCGCGTTGTCGCTGATGAC
>JBGTHH010001101.1:0-6176 GCA_041746275.1 Pirellulaceae bacterium
CTGGTCTCGGATCGGTTTTTTGATGCGGGACTGGCACAACAACTCGCTGACAATGAAGCCTTTCAGAGCTCCTTCCGTCAAGCGTCGCCGGCGATCTTGCTCCCTTCGATCACGCTCGAACTGCAACGAACGGAGACAGCGGCTCGTTCGTCCAACGTACTGCTCGTCGGTTGCGACCCCACATTTTGGGCTTTGAGTCAAGACGTCCGCCCGCGACAGCTTCCCGGTCCAGGTGAGATTGTTCTCAACCAGACGCTGGCCGATAACCTGCGTGCGGACATCGGTTCGTTAGTCGTCGCGCGGCTGCCGAAAGGTAATCAAGTCCCGGCCGACAGTCCGCTGGCTAACAAATCGGATCGAATTCGCAGCTTGCCGGAAATCAAAGTTGTCGACATCATTCCCACACGCGGCCTGGGTCGATTTAGCTTGAGCCCGAGCCAAAGCTTGCCGCTGGTCGCCTTTGTTGCAATCGAGACGCTGCAAGAGATCCTGGAGCAACCCGGCAAAGTGAACGCGATCCTAGTATCGCTGCAGCCGCATCTTTCTCCCAGTTCAGATGCTGCTGTCCAAGCCAGCGAGACGCTGGCGGCGGCGTTCCAACCTGCGTTCTCTGATTTTGGGTTGTCGGTAAAACGCGTGACGCGGACCTTCTCGGACGGGATGAATCCGAGTGAGACGATTTACGACTACTTCAGCGTAACGTCCGATCGCATGATCTTGTCACCCGAGGCCGAGTCGATTGCGCGAGCGGCATTTGAGCCATTGGGCGGACAAGGCGTCGTCACATATCTAGCCAACACGATAGAGAAAGTTCGCGAGGTAGGCAGTGACGCGACCGACGAACCAAGCGGAGCCATCGCTTACTCGATGATCAGCGGGATCGATTTCTCGTCCGGCTTCCCGTTGCTTGATGTGCATGGCCAGCCAATTGGCCCGCTGTCGGACGACGAGATCGTATTGAACATCTGGGCCGCCGCCGACCAGAACGCTGAGCCCGGTGACAGAATTCGAGTGCGCTACTTCGAGCCCGAGACGACCCATGGAAACGCGGTCGAGACGGTCGCGGAACTCAAACTCAAAGCGATCACTCCGCTGACCGAACCGACTCGCCCGTACCGCCGCCAGATTCCAGCCGAATACGATCAACCACCCGCGTTGGCGAACGATCCGGATCTCACGCCGGAAGTGGAAGGTGTCACGGATCAAGACACTATTGCCGACTGGGACGCTCCGTTTCCCTTTGACTACAAATTGATGCGCAGCCAGGATGACAACTATTGGGAAAACCATCGCACGACCCCGAAGGCATTCGTCTCCCTCGCGACCGGCGAACGCTTGTGGAGTAGTCGTTTTGGCCGGATCACCTCGTTCCGCATTCCCGCTCGTGATGGATTGACGCCAGCGGACATTGAGCAGGCGTTTCTGAAGGAGGTGGCAAACCAAAACGAAACCCTCGGGTTGTCGTTCATCCCCATCAAACGCCAACAACTCGAGGCATCGGCGGGCACGACGCCGTTTGATTTCCTGTTTCTGGGACTCAGCTTCTTCATCATCGCGGCCGCACTGCTGCTGGTCGCGTTGTTGTTTCGTTTGGGCGTGGAACAACGAGCCCATCAGATTGGACTGCTCTTGGCCGTGGGATTACGGCGGCGGCAGGCGAGTCGGCTCTATGTCGCCGAAGGGGCGATTGTCGCGGCGATCGGTAGCTCGTTCGGAGTGGCGGCGGGTATCGCCTATGCTTGGTTGATGCTGGCCGGACTGCGCACATGGTGGGTGGGTGCCATCACGACGCCCTTTCTGGAGTTTTATTGGACCCGCCAAACGCTCCTGCTGGGATATGTTTTGGGCGTTGTCGTTTCTCTGCTCACGATTGCCTGGACCGTCCGCCAGACTCGCCACCTCGCGATTCGCAGTTTGTTGGCCGGACAAACCAATATGGTGCGGACTGCCGCGCGTTCGGGACAACGACGGCTGACCTGGGTTGCACTCGTCATCCTGGTTTCCGCGATCGGACTGGCCGGTGTCGCGGTGGGACTTGGCGGTATGGCTCAGGCCGGAGCGTTTCTCGGAGCGGGATTCCTGATGCTGACGGGCTTGATGATGGTGTTGTGGATGCAGCTCCAACAAGGAGGCCGCGAGGAGTCGCAGCCATTTTCGGGAAGTTGGGCATTAAGCCGATTCGCTTGGCGGAACGCCGGCCGCAACCCCAGTCGCAGCGCGGCAACCATGGGCCTGATGGCCACGGCCTGTTTTCTGATTGTCGGTCTGAGCTCGTTTCGATTGGCTCCGTCGAACGAAGGCGCGGGAGGTTTCGACTTGATTGCGCAAAGCTCGGAGCCGATTTTCGAGGACCTGAACAGCGCCGCCGGACGCGAGAAGGTTCTCGGTGGCCAACAGGAAGTGCTCGTCGGTGGGCAGGTGTTCGGTTTGCGTTTTCGGCCCGGCGATGACGCCAGTTGCAACAATCTCTATCGGTCGACGCAACCGCGCGTGATTGGGGTCACCGATCAACTTGTGACGCACTTCGACGCTCCCGAAGTCGCTCGTTTTCGGTGGATGGCGAGTGAGGCTCAGACCGACGAAGAACGACGCAATCCCTGGCGTTTGTTGTCGCGCAAGGAATCCGGAGATACGCCCGCGATCCCCGTCGCGATCGATATGAATACGGCCATGTACAGCCTCAAGCCAGCCGTGAAGGTGGGGAGTGAGTTTGAGCTCACGTATGAGAACCAACGCTTGCGTCTGCATGTGGTCGGGCTCCTGGAGAATAGTGTGTTGCAGGGCAGCCTGTTGATCGGCGAAGCGAATTTTCAACGACATTTTCCGGATGTTTCAGGGTACCGCTACTTCTTGATTCAAAGCCCGCTCGGCCGGAGCCAGCAAGTCACCGAGCTTTTGGAGCATCAACTCGGCGATCAAGGCTTCGACGTCGTTCAGTCCAGTCAGGTGCTCGAACAGTTGTTCGCGGTCCAGAACACTTACCTGAGCACATTTCAAAGTCTCGGCGCGCTGGGACTGCTGCTGGGCACGTTAGGACTGGCCGCCGTGCAGATGCGCAATGTCATCGAACGACGTGGCGAGTTGGCGCTGCTGCGCGCTGCAGGCTTTCGTCAACGCCGCGTCGGGCGACTGGTGCTTCTGGAGAATGTCTGGCTGCTCGTGGGCGGCTTGCTGACGGGGATCGTCGCCGCCTTGTTGGCCGTGTTGCCTCACAAGCTGACCGGCAACGCGTCGATCACCGCAGATCTGTTGCGCGATTTAGGCGTGATGCTCGTCATCGTGTTTGTCGTCGGAGTTGTCGCGAGTCTGGTCTCGGTGCGGGCCAGCTTGCGCGTGCCCGTGTTGCGAGCATTGCGCGGCGAGTAACATCGTTTTGACTCGGAAACATCGACCACGTACGATCGATTACGCTTGTGGAATCCAACACACCATCCAATTCTCCGACGGGAGGTAAACTGTCTGCCATGCCCACCGCCCTTGCCATCGCGGCTCATCCCGACGATATCGAGATCTTCATGTCGGGCACGTTGATGCTGTTGCACACCGCGGGCTACGAAATTCACTACATGAACGTGGCCAACGGTTGTTGCGGTACGTCCGAGTATGACCGCGACACGATCGCTCAGATGCGTTTGAATGAGGCCATGTCGGCGGCACGGCTCGTCGGTGCCACATTCCATCCGCCCATCTGTGACGACATGGCGATTTTCTTCGATCAACCGACACTCGCCCAAGTCGCGGCGGTGATGCGCGACGTCGCTCCCGAAATCGTGCTGACCCACGCACCCGCCGATTATATGGAGGATCACATGAACGTGTGTCGCCTCGCCGTGAGTGCGGCGTTTGCTCGTGGGATGCCAAATTTTGTCACCAGTCCACCCCGCGCGGCGATTGCTCAGAAAGTGACGATCTATCATGCGCAACCGTTCTCGCATTGCGATCCGCTACGACAACCGGTCACTCCCGATATGTTCGTGGACGTGACGAGTGTCATCGAACGTAAGGTCGAGATGCTGGCTCAGCACGTCAGTCAGAAGAAGTGGCTGGACGAAAGCCAAGGCCATGACTCGTACTTGCAGACGCTCCGCGAGCTCGACGCCCAGTGCGGTCGGATGTCCGGGATGTTTGCCTTTGCGGAAGGTTGGCGGCGGCACCTGCACCTCGGCTTCTGTGACGAACACGATGATCCGCTACGTCAGGCCTTGCACGATCGCGTGTTGATGGCAAACTAACAGGCGATGGCAGATATGACCAATCCGCAGTTCGACTCTCTGTTGTGGCAGTTTCAACAGGCGCTCGTCGATTGTCAGGAGTTGTATCTGTCGAGTGCGCGGCTGTGTGTCCAGCAATGCCCTCAGTTCCTGCCCGGCAGCCCCGAGAGTTTCGTGCAGTTAATGGACGATCTGCACAAAGGGTTGTTGATCAAGATCTATGTCACGATCGTCGAGGCCGATCAGCGTTGGAGCCAGGAGGAAAAGCGACTCGGTCGCGTCTTGTTCGATCACATCTGGCCTGGCAACGAGACCCAAGGCAAGTTGCGGGATGTCGCGGGACATGTCTTTCGCGAAGCGCGCAGTCTGAAATGGTCCAGTTTGGTTCGTCCGTTCGCGCAGATGCATCCGCTGCGCGATCACGTCATCCAGTTGGAATCGGTGGTCATGCGTTTGGCCAATCTGGTGGCCAAAGCCGACGCCGTACCGCAGGCCAGCGAACTGCAGCGACTGCGGGAGATTCAACAAGAGCTGGCGTTGCATCTGCGTCCCGTAACCGCCGCTCCCGCGATCCCGTCGCGAGGCCACACGTCACCCACTCCGCAGGCGATCCAGGCTATGCAGCGTGACACCCAGGAACTGCGCGAACAGTATACGATTCACAGCGACATCGAGGTGGTCGGTGAACAGCAGACGGAAGAGGAACGACTCGCGGAGGCCCTGCAACAACTTGACACGCTGATTGGCTTGCAGCAGGTCAAGCACGAGATTCGCACCCTCACCAACTTTCTCAACCTGCAAAGGCAGCGGCAAGCTCAAGGACTGCCCGCGACGCATCTCAGCTTACATCTCGTGTTCGGCGGCAATCCCGGGACTGGCAAGACGACCGTCGCGCGGATCGTCGGGCAGATCTATGGCTCGATGGGAATCCTTAGCAAAGGGCATCTGGTCGAGACCGATCGCTCGGGGCTCGTGGCCGAGTACGCGGGCCAAACGGGACCGAAAACCAATAAGCGCATTGACGAAGCGTTGGACGGAGTTTTGTTCATCGACGAGGCTTATAGCTTGGTCGCGGAATCGGGGGACGATCCGTATGGTCGCGAAGCCGTGCAGGCTTTGCTCAAGCGAATGGAGGACGATCGCGGGCGGTTGGTCGTGGTGCTCGCCGGATATCCGCAGGAGATGGAGCGGTTGATTCGCTCGAACCCTGGACTTTCGTCACGCTTCAACACGAAACTCACATTCGAGGACTACTCGCCCGGGGAACTGGGGCGCATCTTCGGCGGGATGTGCGCAACCAATCATTACGTCGTCACGGCGGAGGCACAGGCACGCTTGATCTTGGGATTCCAGTGGCTCTATGAACACCGCGACCAACATTTCGGCAACGGTCGACTGGTTCGGAATCTGTTTGAGAACGCCATCCGCCGCTTGGCCAATCGGATCGCCGATACGAACCCATTGACTAAGGAGTTGCTGACGACCTTGCAGGCCGACGATATTGTCCTGCCGGATGTCCCGGCGGACTACTATGCGCGATTAGGAGACGGAAAGCTTCAATTCGCCATTCGTTGTGGAGGCTGCGGCGACGTCGCCAACGCTCCCCCGACTTATCTCGGCAGAAAAGTACGCTGCAAACGTTGTGGAGAACGGTTCGTCGCCGAGTGGGGGGAGCCTTGTGAAACGTAGGGAATTACTGCGTGACTCGAAATACGCAGTGACTGCCACTTGAGTCGCCGCCCTGTCCACTCCGCGCGATTCCGATTAAACTAGGCCCCGTTCCAAATTACCTTCGATGAAAGCGAGCCATGCACGGGACTAGCCACGTCAATCTGCCTTTGGTCATCATGTCGATTCTCGCAACCGCCGTTTGTTGGGGAACCTACGGCCCCTTGTTGCAATGGGGACATGGCGAAATGGGTAGCGGGCGGATGCGTCCCTTCATTTGCGTCGGCATCGCGTACC
>JBGTHH010001102.1:0-3656 GCA_041746275.1 Pirellulaceae bacterium
CATTTTTTGCCGCGGTAGCTGGTCTTGATAGGGACCGGGCGAGTTGCCTTCGCCGAGCACTTCGGTGGTTACTCCTTGTCGGATCTTGCTGTGGGCGTGGCCGTCCTCGAGCAAGAGAAAGTCCGAGTGCGAATGAATGTCGATGAAACCCGGTGCGATCACCGCGCCGCGGGCGTCGATCTCCCGCACGGCCGTGCCCTCGGGAATTCGACCGACGCCGACAATCCGATCCTGCCGAATCGCCACGTCGCCGTGATACCAAGGATTGCCGGTGCCATCGACGATGCGGCCGTGGCGGATGATCAAATCATAAGCCGGTGGCGGGGCAGTCGATTGACTATATCCCGCTTGGCTCCACACTCCCATCACGATCGCCAGGGACAAAATAAGTCGAAAGGCTTTCATGTCGATTCCTCGTGTGTGCGTCTCATAAAATAAGGAACGCTCGATCAATTAGTATCCGAAAGTCGTGGGTCGCTCCGCAGTCCAGCGTTGGTTCGCGAAGAGGCTGTGAAAAAATGGGACAGGCACCTCGCAGCTACGCGAAGTCCTTGCAAACCACCGACAGCCACTCGGAGCCAGTCCCATTTTTTCACAGCCTCGGAGCGAACCACGACAATATTACCCCAGAACGGTACGCGGAGTGAATCAAGTGAAGTGCGAACCGTGAGAGTCTGTCCGAAAAGGGGTCAGACCCTTCGGAGACGCCGGAGAGGGTCAGACCCCTTTTCGGACAGTGAGAGAGGCAGTGGTCCTTACAGACAGTCGACGGTTCGAGCGATATACTGGGCTTCCCGTTACGCAAACCGCTTTGACGAATTCAGGAACTGGATGTCATGTCGCGACTGGCCTTGCACTGGCAGATTCTGGGTGGAATGCTGCTCGGCGCGGCCCTCGGTCTGACGTTGAATTTTACGGCTTCCGAACGTCGGACGGAACTTCGCGAGGACCTGTTGCCGCGCGGCCTCGCGAGCGCCGTGATTCAGGACAGTTCCAATCTCATCACGATCGAATTGACGGATGACACCGGCACCGTTCGGCAACTTGTCGTTGATGGGACGCAACGCGTGCCCGACTCGGTGCCAACGCTCGACAAACTGAGCGCCCGCGATGCACAAGCGCACCAACTCTTCCAACAATACGGGCGTTCGTGGTCGCGATGGGTGGGAGATGCTGCACAACGTCTGGGCGGTCTGTTCCTGCGGATGCTTCAGATGGTGGCGGTGCCGCTGATCGTGACTTCGCTGATCACGGGCGTGATGGGGCTGGGTCACGCTGACCGTCTGGGCAAGATGTTCGCACGGACGCTGTTCTACTATGCGATGACCAGTTTGTTGGCGATTGTCACGGGCTTGGCGATGGTCAACTTGATACGGCCCGGACTGGGCGGCGAGTTGAACTTGCCCGGTGGCGATGTGGTTGTCGCTTCGGGAAGTCTGGGGGAAGTGTTGTTTCAGCAGGTCGAGACGATGATCCCCAAGAATCCGATCGCGGCTTTGGCGGAAAGCAACTTCCTGTCGATCATCTGCTTCTCGTTAGCCTTCTCGATCTTCGCGTTGATTGTCGGGGGCAAGACCGCCGACACCGTGCGTGAATTCTTCGCGGCCGCCTTCGAAGTGATGATGGCGATGACGATGGCCATCATCCAACTGGCACCGCTGGGGGTGTTCTTCTTGATGTTGTACGTCACCTCGACACAAGGCGTGGAGGTCTTCAAATCGCTGGGCTGGTACATGCTGACGGTGGTCTGCGCGCTCGCCTTTCACGCGATGATCACGCTGCCGCTGATTATCAAATTTGTCGCTCGTCGCGATCCGCTGCAGTTCGTGCAAGCGATGAGTCCCGCGTTGTTAACCGCCTTCAGTTCGGCGTCCAGCAATGGAACCTTGCCGCTGACGTTGGCCAGCGTCGAGCAGCGAGCCGGGGTGAGTAACCGAGTCAGCTCGTTCGTGCTGCCTTTGGGAGCCACCATCAACATGGATGGGACGGCGTTGTATGAGGCGGTGGCCGTCCTGTTCATCGCTCAACTGTATCATGGCGTCAATCTGCCGCTGAGCGATCAGTTGATCGTGGCTTTCACGGCGCTACTGGCCAGTGTGGGCGCGGCCGGGATCCCGCACGCGGGCTTGGTGATGATGGTGATTATCCTGCAAGCGGTCAAGCTTCCGGTGGAGATGCAGGGCATCATCATCGCCGTCGATCGCGTGCTCGACATGTGCCGCACCAGCGTGAACGTGTGGAGCGACGCATGTGGTTGTGCCGTGATCGCCCACTTCGAGTCCACCCCGCGCGGCGACGCGGACTCCTCGGTGGTCGAGCCCATGGAATTCACGCCTTAGTGTCCGAAAAGGGGTCAGACCCTCTCCGACGAGGCCAAAAAGCCCAGTGAAAACGACTCGCCTCCAAAGGGTCGCAACCTGACGCGTTTCGAACCGTAACCGTCCTTCGCTAGGGTGACGTGATAGTCGCCGGGCTCGACGTCAGCGTAGACTGCGCCCGCACCTCGATCGATGGCATTTAGACATCGCGTGCAGCGCTCACGAATTCAACTTGAACATCGGGCAACGCGATATAACGCTCGTCACTTACAAATCCGATCAACATGGCCAGCACTCGCGGAACGGAAGTCGTCAAAGCGAAAGATTCACGGAAGCTCTAGCCCGAATTGCGATCAGGCACCGGCAGCCCCATTTCGCCTAAGAGCAGCTTGACATCGTCCCAGGTGAATTTCTTCGCGCTCGGGTTCCGCAGTAAATAGGAAGGATGGTAGGTCACGACCACCTTAGCCCCTTGATACGTGTGAACCGCTCCCCGTAGCTTGCCGACCGGAGTATCGGTCTGGAGCAGATTTTGTGCGGCCACGGTCCCCAAGCAGCAAATGAACTGCGGCTGAATGATCTGGAATTGGCGTTCGAAGTACTCGCGACAGTTCGCCGATTCCTCGGGGCTCGGGTTACGATTTCCCGGCGGTCGACACTTGAGCACGTTCAAAATGTAGACCTGCGAGCGGGTCAGCCCCATGCCCTTTTCGATGATATCGGTCAACAACTTCCCCGCGCGGCCGACGAATGGCTCGCCCAACCGGTCTTCGTCGGCACCGGGCGCTTCGCCAAAAAAGCACAGCTTGGCGTGCGGGTCACCGACGCCGAAGACCGTTTGCGTGCGTGAGCAAGCGAGCTCTTCGCAACGGGTGCAGGTGGCAACTCGCTGACTGAGGATGGACAATTCCGAGGATTTGTCGGTTGGTCGTCCTGGATTCTTCGGCATCTCCACGTCGCTTTCTGGCACGGAGGGGGGCGGCAGTTCGGCGCGGATGGACGACTCGTCGGCAACCTGCGTGGCAGGTCGAGATGGCAATTCTAGCGGGCTCGCGGCACGTCGAGGCAACTGTTGAATGCCGGCGCGCTCGAGGGCTTCCAACCGTTGCACGACGATGCGTCGCAACCGCTGCATCGAGACATCCGATGAGTCCATCACCCGCTCCCCGCGTCGTTAATTCCAGCCTGAACGAATTTCTTCTGAGAGCCTGTCCGAAAAGGGGTCTGACCCTTTGGAGGCGAGTCTATTTCACTGGGCTTTTGGCCTCGCCGGAGAGGGTCAGACCCCTTTTCGGACACTAGGGAAGGCCACAGTATAGGAAGTGGTTGCTGATCGGG
>JBGTHH010001103.1:0-1772 GCA_041746275.1 Pirellulaceae bacterium
GGCCGAACTGGTGGGCATGACACCCGTAATTCATGTCCCCGCCTTGTTGCGTATTCCCTTTCGCGGAGATTTTCACACGCGACAAATCAATTTGATCGGAGTGGACAAGAAGACCTATGCCGAGGTCAGCGACTTCTCGCAGTACCTGCTGCATCCCGAAAATCGCCAACAACTGAGCTTTCTGTTGCGTGAGGCCGGTTACGCGCCGGGCCGCAAGGATTTTCCGAAATCCGGTTGGGAACATCGTCGGATGCAGGCGCTGTACGAGCAGGCTCTGGAAGAACAACAGCGTCAGCTACCCTTAGCCACGGTTCCGAACTGGCAGACTTCCACGCCCCCTGCCGATCCTTACGCTTCGACCGTTCCCACGGATCCCTATAGCTCAGCGGCCACGGGTGACAGTCCCGATCAAATTTTCGATCGCGCCACCGAACAGAACACCGGTATGATCCTGGGCATCGCCACGTGCAGCATTCGCGGTCGCGATGCGGATGGCGAGGTGCGCGACTATTATCTCTGCCGCCCCGGCGATGACGTTCAAGTGTACTTTCCCAACGCCGGCAGTTCGCCCAAACCGGTGAGCTGCTCGTTCACGATTGTAGACCTGTATGAAAGCAAGATGAGCGAATACGACGCGACGTTCGCCTTCGTGCCGATCGAGAAGCTGCAAGAGTTGCGGGGCATGTTCGATCCGCTGACGAACACCACCTACGTCACTTCGATCCAAATGAAGTTAGCTCCCGGTGCCGACTTGAATGCCGTCCGCGACAAGCTGCGGACCGCCTTCCCCGCCCATCAGTATCCCTATCGCATCGAGACGTGGCGCGACCTGCAAGGACCGCTGCTGGCGGCGGTCCACATGGAGACGACGATCTTGAACATTCTGTTGTTCTTGATCATCGCCGTGGCGGGTTTTGGGATTTTGGCGACGTTCTTCATGATTGTGGTCGAGAAGACTCGCGACATCGGCGTCCTGAAAGCGCTCGGCGCGCCGAGCCGCGGCGTGATGAGTATCTTTTTGAGCTACGGCGTGTCGCTGGGAGCGGTCGGTTCCGGTGCTGGCTTGATCTTGGGCTTGCTGTTTGTGATCTATATCAATCAGATTGCCAAGGTTCTGGAGCGGATCACGGGACGCGAGGTATTTGATCCGACGGTCTATTACTTCCAAGAGATCCCCACCAGCATTCAGCCAACCATGCTAGTCGGCGTCGTTTGCGGAGCCGTGTTGATTGCCGTGATGGCGAGCGTGTTGCCTGCCTTGCGTGCCGCGCGGCTGCATCCCGTGGCGGCGTTGCGATACGAATAGCGGAACTGCCGCCCTGCGGCACATTGGGAGACGAGACAATGGATAACTTCTACGGCCTGGCGACGCCTGCCGCGAGAACCCACAAATTTGGCGGGGGGCCCCACGTGGCGATCCCGTCTTCCGTGGCGACGCTGCCAACCCACGCGGCCGAACCGACCCACGCGGCCGAACCGACCCCCGTGACCGAATCAACCTTGTTGGGTGCGCGGAATGTGGCCAAGAGCTACCGCAAGGGGAAGCATGTTGTGCCCGTGCTGCTGGGAGTCGACTTCGCGATTGACTCGGGAGAGTTTGTGGCGATCGTCGGCCAAAGCGGTTCTGGCAAAAGTACGCTGTTGCACTTGCTGGGAACGCTGGACGCACCCGATCAAGGCGAGATACATTTTGCGGGCGAACGCATCGACAACTTGCCCCAGGCCTCCCGCGATGTGCTCCGCAACCAATATTTCGGCATGATCTTTCAGTT
>JBGTHH010001104.1:0-6046 GCA_041746275.1 Pirellulaceae bacterium
CATTTCTTCGGGTCAGGCATTATCAACGAAGTGGATGACGTACGCGTCAGCAATCCACCGGTGAATCCCGAGTTGGTCTCCACATTGGGACGCAAGTTCACGGAATACAACTACGACTTCAAGAAACTCGTTCGCGATATCTGTACGTCGCGGACCTATCAGCTCAGTACCCAGACGAACGAGACCAACGAGGGCGACATCCGCAATTTCTCCCATGCGTCGCTACGGCGGCTGCGGGCGGAAGTGCTGCTTGACGCGATCAGCCAAGTCACGGACACCAAGAATAAGTTCCCCGGTTTGCCCACTGGAGCGCGAGCGGTGCAGATCGCCAACGGCAACACCAGCACCTACTTCCTGTCGACCTTTGGACGTGCCAGTCGCGAGTCGGTCTGTGCTTGCGAGGTCAAGGTCGAACCGAACTTGTCGCAAGCGTTACACCTGCTGAACGGCGAGACGTTGCAATCGAAGATTCAGCAAGGCAAGCTGATCGAGACTCGGCTCAAGGAGGGTGTTGCCCCCCCTCAAATCATCGAAGAGTTTTACATTCGTTGTTTAACTCGCAAACCGACTGAAAGCGAATTGAGTGAACTCACGGCGATCCTGGCCGAAGAAAAGGACGTAAACCGCGTGCTGGAAGATATATTCTGGGCTCTGCTCAACGCCCGCGAGTTCGTGTTTAACCACTAATTCCCGCCCCCCGACCCGCCCAAGAAACACTGCCGCCAATAAAACACTGCAACGAGGATGCAACTCGTGGCATACCGTGTAGCATGGATGGTTAGGCTTAACCGACGCATCCCAAATGGCGCTGTGTTGGTTTCCTCCGCCCATCAGTGACGGCTAATTCATTTTTGTGGAGATTGTCGCGATGACGACGAATGCGAAGCTGCGAACTAGCATCCTGCTGATGAGTGTAACGACGCTGACCTTGGTGAGTTCTTCTTACTCGCAAGCTCAAGAGGAGAAGAAGCCGGTCAAGGTTACGTTCGAGGACGATATCAAGCCAATCCTGCGGCAGAAGTGCTTTAGCTGCCACAACCCCGACAAGAAAAGCGGCGATCTCGACCTGACCAATTACAGCAGTCTGATGCAAGGGGGAGGGTCGGGCGAGGTGGTCGAGGCTGGTGACTCGGGAGCGAGCTACCTGTATATGCTGGTCACCCACGCCAGCGAACCGTACATGCCGCCGGAGTCGCCCAAGCTGCCGGACGAAATGATCGAGACATTTCGCAAGTGGATCGATGGCGGCGTCTTGGACACCAAAGACAGCACGGCCAAGATCAAGAAGAAAAAGAGCTTTGATTTCGCTTTGAAGGATGCCCCGACCGAACGCCCCGCTGTGGCCCCGATGCCTCCGCGTTTAAGTTTGGAACCTGTCGTCCGGACGTCCCTGGATTCGGCGGTTACCGCTCTGGCCACGAGCCCCTGGGCACCGCTCACGGCGGTCGCGGGCCAGAAGCAAGTCTTGCTATACAACACCCAAACGCTGCAGTTGGTGGGAACGTTGCCGTTCCCTGAAGGCGTCCCGCACGTCTTGAAATTCAGCCGCAATGGCAGCCTATTGCTGGCCGCCGGTGGACGAGGCGGCGCGAGTGGGCTGGCCATTGTTTGGAACATCCAAACCGGAGAGCGAATCTTTCAAGTCGGAGACGAACTCGATGCGGTGTTAGCTGCCGACATTAGTTCGGATCAGACTCTGGTGGCGTTGGGCGGCCCGCAACGCGTGGTCCGAATCTACTCGACCGAGAGCGGGCAGCTTCTCCACGAGTTGCGTAAACACACCGATTGGATTTATTCGGTCGAGTTCAGTCCGGATAGCGTACTGCTGGCCACGGGTGACAGGAGTGGCGGATTGTACGTCTGGGAAGGTTGGACGGGGCGCGAGTACCTGACCTTGAAGGGACATACGGACGCCGTGACGGGTGTCTCCTGGAGATCGGATTCGAACCTGGTCGCCTCGTGCAGCTTGGACACGACCATTCGCTTGTGGGAAATGGAGAATGGTGGACAGGTGAAGAACTGGGGCGCTCACGGCGGTGGCGTGGAAGCGATCGAATTTGCTCGGGATGGGCGCATTCTATCGTGTGGGCGGGATCGAGTCACCAAGCTGTGGGATCAGAACGGCGCTCAACAACAGGCATTTGAAGCCTTCGGTGATCTGGCTTTGCGAGTCACGTTCTGTGACGAATCCAATCGCGCGATCGCGGGCGACTGGGCGGGTAGCATTCGCGTCTGGAATGCCGCGGATGCGGCGCGCGTGGGCGAGTTGACAGCCAATCCCCCGACGCTGGCCGAGCGACTGGCTGCGGCGAATGCCGCGCTGACGACTCGCCAGACGGAACACGAGCCACTTGCGGCGGCTTATCAAACGGCTCAAGCGAACGTTGACAAACTCAAGGCCGACTTAGTGGCCGCCGAAACCGTCGCCGCTAATACGTTAAAACTGTTGGAAACGGCCAAGGCACAACTTGTCGCGACACAAACCACGGCGACGCAAGCCACGCAGGCTTACGACGCAGTCGCCAAGGAAGTGGCCACGCTGTCCGAGAGTGTGCCCAAGCTAACCGAAGCAGCGACGATGGCGGAAGCCGCCTCGGCTGCGCTCAAGGAAGACAAGGACCTCGCGGCCATGGCAGCCACATTGAAGGCGACGGCTGTTGCGAAGTCTGCCGAACTCGAAACCAAGAAGACGGCGATGCAAACGGCCGCAACCGCGCTCGAAGCGGCCAAAACGGCACTGGCTACAGCCGATAAAGGTGCCAAGGATGCCGAGGCGGCCAATAAGACCGCTCAAGAACTCGTGGCAACGATCACTCCGACCGTGAAGCCCGCGGAAGAAGCGGCAGTAGCGGCGAAGCAGGCGGCGGACGCTTCGGCTGCGGCCTTGGCTGCGGCACAAGCCGAGGCGAATCGCTGGACTGGCGAGATCGCTTTCACAAGCCAAATGACTCAATTGCGTGATCAATTGGCTCAAGCCACCAGCGTATTGGAAGAACGTGAAGTTGCTCAGGCCGAAATGACCGAGGCTGCGGAGGTCGCAGTCGCCGCCTACGACAAGGCGAAGGCCGATGCGGCTGCCGCACAGACTGCCCTGGCCACCGTCCAGAAGCAGGCCGAAGAAGCCAAAGTCGCGGTCACGCAAGCGATTGCCACCGTAGCGACCAGTGAGGCCGCGAGGGTTGAGGTGACCAAGGCCATAGCGTCGCTCGAAGCCGTCCTCGCGCCGCTCACACAAGCGGTCACACTCGCCAAGGACGCGGCGGTCAAGAGTGCCAATGAGAAGGGACTGGTTGATGCCGCTGCTGCTCTCGAAGCGTTAGCGACCGCGAAGACGGCGGCCCTCGATGCCGCTCGCAAGGATCTGGAAGTGAAGACCGCCGCCGTGGCCACCGCCAAGGAGCAAGTGGTATTGAACGAGAAGAAGGCGGCCGAGACGGCAGCAGGTGTGGTCGCGGCACAAAAAGTTGCAACGGATCTGGCGGCTGCCGCCAAACCGCTGGAGGAAGCGGCTGCCCGAGCGAATGCGGCGGTTGCCGCGACGACCAAGCCCGTTGAAGAGGCTCAAGCCGCCGTCGAGCAAATCAGTCAACAGATCGCACAAGCCAAGGGACTCGCCTCAACGTAAGGCAAAATTCGCTTCCGCCAAACGGATTGACCGCTCGGCGACCCTTTACGACGTCGAGCGAAAGCTTTCGAGTTGACTGCTCTTGCCCAGCGGAATGACGCCGTCCCAATCGGTGGGCGGCGTCCGGTTGTGTTGGGCGATGAAGACCGTCAAAAAGTCCTTGACCCGATCTTCGGCTGGGACGCGGTGCAGGAGCGAGAAGGCGCGGTCCCACTCGCGGCTGAGCAACGCATCGAGCGCTTCCTCATAAGCCGCGATGCCTTCATCTGGCATCTGTGGGAATTCCGTCGCGGGCGGCAGCAGTTCGCTCACTTCCACGCCCGCCGCGAGGTTATAGGGACGCACGCGTGCCACGCGGCGAATCCGCGCGATGTCGGCCGGTAGGTGCTGGCGAGCATAGTTAGCTGTGACTTCATCGATCAGGATCGAGGCGCGCAGCGTCTTGGTCAGATCTTCGAGTCGCGAGGCCAGATTCACGACGGGCCCAAAGACAGTGACTTTGACTTGGTCAATCGTGCCAATCTTGCCAGCGACGGCGCGGCCGGTGGCAATGCCGATCCCCATGCGGAAGTCGGCCAAACGGTGTCGCGAATCGGCGGCGGCCTGGGCGAACTCGCGGCGAATGCAAAGCGCTGCTTGGCAAGCTCGCGCGGCGGCATCCTTTTGGTCGAGCGGCCAGCCCCAAAAGCCCATTGCGGAGTCGCCGTGGAAGTCGCCGACCACGCCACCGTGTTCGAGGATCTGGCGCGTCATCACCCCCAACGCCTCACTGACGCGATGCAATAGACCGAACAAGTCGTTGGCCTCCAGTTCGGTACGCCGCGAGAAGCCCCGCAGGTCGCAAAACAACACCGAGACTTGAGCTTCACGAGGAGCCAGCACCTGCTCGGGATCGCTATCCCCCAGCGCGTCGAGCACCACGGGCGAAATGAATTGTCGCAAACTTGCCGCTTCCCGTTCGAACCGCCGCAGACCGCGCATCCGCACCAGCGATTGAGCCGCTAACGCCACGAACTTGACGTCCTCCCGGAGCGTGTCGTAGGTCGGGGCCGCGTCCGCCGTCAACAAGCGGCCCGCGACGTACACCGCGTGATTGCCTGCGATGTCGGGAGGGAGCGGCACGCAGAACGCCCAGTCGGAACCATCGTGCTGTGTGAAACTCGTGGGCTGATTCATAGCGGACGCTGGCCAGATGTGAATCATGTTGGCTTGGCTCAGAATCGCTTGGCGAATGAGCCGTTCACTCGGGGCGATCCCCTGCCGGTCATCGCTCCGTTGATCCCACCGTACGATTCGAATCGCTTCGTGCGCTCGAGGAACTTCCACCCAGGCTGCGAAGGTGGCTTGTGGGATTCCCGATAGCAGCACCTGCACCAGCCTAGCCGCCTGTTCGTCATCCGTGGCGGCGGTGGCCAGCAACTCGGATAGCCGCGACAGCACGTCAAGGCGTCGGTCGGCGTCGTGGAACTGCAATTGCTGAAGCTGCTCGTGCGAGAGCGTTTCCTCGGTAATCGGGGGAGGCGCGTCCAGATTGGCTCCAAGTTCCTGATCGACCAGTGAGAAGGTCGTGCTTCCGATCACAAAGTGCTCGCCACATTGCAGTTGAAATTGATCTTGGGTCGAACCACGGAAGAAGACCGGATTCAGCGTGTCGGTCAACCGCTCCACGAGTAGCCCGCCGCGTCGGCACTGCACTCGGACATGGCTTCGCGAAATGCGATCATCCCACGGCACCGACCAACGGCCAGCGGATCGGCCCACGACGATCGTCTGCCCGTCGTTCACGCGGCGTCGCCACCGCTGTTCGAGTTGCACTCCCTGGGCGATGAGATCGGGCATAGTCGCTAACCGCCTGTTAAGGCGACGCCAGCGGAGGGCGGCGAACAAAGAGGTTGGTGGCCCCCAGGCCATGCCCCTGCGAATTTTCGATAAACACGCGCACGTGGCTTGGCCCCCGCGCCTCGGCGGGCACAGTTAGCGTCGCGGAGAAGTCACCCGCCTCGCAATCGAACACGTAACTGCACCACTGACGATCGTTCGCCTGGGCATAGACGTCGGTGTAGCTGGCGAGCACGTCGTCCCGATCGTCATACACCTCGCGTGACGGCACGGCGGACTTCAACCGGTCGCGGCGACAAATCAGCTCGATCGTACAGCGTCCGGCGATACCGGTCGTCCCCGAAACGGTAAGTTCACTGCCGGCGTGGATCTCGTCGATTGTCGACACGGTGACGTGATGGGGATGTTCCAGTCGCATCAGCGGATCGCCCAACAGATTAAACATCAACACATGTTCGCGTCGTTCTTCAGTTAGCAAATCCGGTGCGGGGCTGATGACGGCTGCCAGTGTGTCGAGCAAATGTCGATTGGCCTTGGCCGCCTGTTGGGCTTCGTCCAAGGGACTGGCCATTTCGCGTTTGG
>JBGTHH010001105.1:0-2534 GCA_041746275.1 Pirellulaceae bacterium
CTTGTAGGAACACCACTGTTCGGGAGTGAGATCGAGCTCGGCATCGCGATACATCTTGGGAGGCAAATCGGTCAGCACCTTGTCCTTGGTCCGCCGCAGGATGTAGTCTCCCGCGGCTTGTGCCATACGACGCGCGGTCATGCCGGATTGCAGGTAGCCGGGCGAGAGAAACTCGAAGATGCCGACCAGATCCTCCGAGCTGTTCTCGACTGGTGTGCCGGTCAGCGACCAACTGCGGGAACGCGAGATGCCCCGCGCGATCTGGCTGGTCGTGCTCGAGCGGTTCTTGATCCGCTGGGCTTCGTCCAGCACGACCAGATCGAACACGAGGCCGGAGTCGAGCAGCACGTCACGGTCGCGCATCATCAGTTCGTAGTTGGCGATCTTGAGCGGCGCGGCGGGTTGACGCCATTGCCAATGACGTCGCGTTTGGTCGCCTTCAATGATGCAGAGCGGGATTTCAGGAGCCCACTGCATGAACTCGCGTTTCCAATTGGTGACCAACGGCTTGGGGCAGATCAGCAACACGCTGCGCACTTCTCCGGCCCGCAGCAACAGTCGTATCGACGTGATGGCCTGCATGGTCTTGCCCAATCCCATTTCGTCGGCCAGGATCGCCGCGTAGCGCGGGTACAGGAAGGCGATCCCCTGGTATTGATAAGGAAAGGGTTCGAACGGCATCGACATCGATTCGCTGTGGAGGATCGTCTCCAGGGGTGGCTGGAGCATGTAGTAGAGTCGATCTTCGAGCTTGACGATGTCGCTCGGTGGCTTGAGCCGCGTGTGGCCTGCGGTAGTCGTTTTCGGTACCGACGGACGTGCGCCATTGGGAGCGTGGCGTTCCGAATTCGGCGTCGCGCGACACCATTCCGGCAGTTCCGGAAAGGCGTAACTCCACGTCTTGATCGCGGCGGGACGAAGCCGCAACGAGATGGTCTTGGGAGGTTCGGCACTTAAATCGGGCGAGCGAACGTCGAGCTTAAGCGGCCGCGCCAGTGCGGCTCCCCAACCCGTAGCAAAAGGATTGACGGGCACGGTGAGATCGCACGAGGTCACTGCGATCGGCGGATGTGTGGGCGTGTCGTGTGGGAGTCCCGTGATCACGGCAATTCCTGAACTGGACCGGATGGTTCTGAAGCGGCGTGCAACGTACGTAAGCCTTTCCAGGCTGACCGTCAGACTGGCCTGAACTGAAGCGGATGTTTCTGATGTGGCGTGTGACTGACTCGTTTCGTTCAGGCGGGCAACGCGCGCGCGGCCCCGCGTTGAGCCTCGTCGATTGCTTCGCGTAAGCGGCTGAACGGTTCGAGCAGATCGATGATGTCGGCCGCCGCACGCCAATGTTCGAGGACTTCATCGCGATCCTGAGTACGCGGCTCCGCCACGGCTGCCGAGTGGCCGGCCAATTGGAACCGCAGCAAACTTCGCGACTTAGGAGCGGGCAGCGCGGCATGTGCGGGATCGATGCGCTGCTCGCCTTTGCGGTCGCCAATCTCGGTGGCAGATCCGCTTCCTTCCAGCAGCACCAGCGGTAGCGAAATGAAATCTCGGGCCGTTAGTACGGGTTCGACATCTGTGCAGATAAACAGTGGTCGGCTCTTCCCTTTGGAGATCAGTGTGGTCGCGATCTGCTCGCCGTACAGGTACGGTGCTAGCGTGGGACCGTAGAGGATTTCTTGAGACCGATTGGGGCGAACCGGCGCGGTGCAATGGAACTCCAGCGGACGCCCCAGCGTGTTCAGGATCAAGTAGCCGCCGATCAGACCAAGATCGGCAAACGACTGGACCGTCAGGAAGCCAACCGCTGGTAGTGTCTTCGAGCCGCTAGCGGACATGAACGGGGATTCCCTCCTGCGAGTGTGCGATGGTGGTTCACGCCAAGACGATTCGACTCGTGAAGCGCACTTGCCTGCGAACTGAATCGGGCTGGCGGGGAAGCCGACTTTAACGTCATTTCCGGTCCGGCCGACTTGCCGCTCGGCCGACGCGCACTTCGCGACGCAAAAGTCAAGTCCCACCCGCCCACTTCGTCAGGTCCGCAAATGACGCCGCGAAACTCCGGCTATGTCAAAGGCTCGACTTCGAAACGCAATCGTTTATACTGAGGACTCATGTGACTTGAGGAGCTATCGACTATGGCCCATGAATCAAACGAATTTCCTCCCCTATTCCGCATCGACGTGTCGGCCGACCCGAACTCGGGAACGCCTTCGGAGAGTTACGACTCGCACTCCGTGATGGTGGCACTATTGCGTCAGTTGGTGGTCGGGCAAGCCAAACAGAGCAAGCTGTTGGAGGAGTTCATCCAACAACAGAATGCCACACAGCGACAGCGACAGAATGAATTGGGACAGTGGAAAGAAGCCAATCCTCAGTTGGCTCGGTGTTGCCGGACGGCGGCCGAGACGTTGAGTCGAGTGCAAACGCAGTTCCTCCGCAACTTGACCGACGAAGTGCTCGATAACGAGGAATCGTTGTTGGATGGCGAGTTCATGCTGAATGAATTCGTGGATCGTTTCGGCCCGCGCCTCGCC
>JBGTHH010001106.1:0-9573 GCA_041746275.1 Pirellulaceae bacterium
CGTCAATTCGTCAGCGCCCGTGCGGGTCGCCGCGATGACGACCGAGGCGGCTTGGCAGCGTTTGCGGATGCGTTTGCCGAAGCGAGCTGTTTCCTGCCAGTGACAATCACCGCTAGTTCCGGCGCGTTGGGCACGCAGCACTACCGGCAGATCCACGTCGCTGACCGCGCCCACGCAGGCGTAGGCGTCTTGCCGGAGATTCATCACATAGACGATATCAAACTCGTGACGATGCTCGCGCAACCAGCGCGCGAGCGAACGCATGTAACGAAACGTCGTCCAACCGCCTCGCGGGGCCTGGGACAGACGCGTGACTTGGGCTTGTCCCTGGACGATGCGATCCGGCCAGTCCGCATGCCATTTGGCGGTAAGGATGCTCGTGGGATGTCCTCGCTGGCAGAACTCCTGCGCCAGTTGCGCGGCCACTCGTTCGGTGTCGTCGACCTGAGGCCAAAACCTCGGCGTCACGATCAGAATTCGAAGAGGCGTCATGGCCGGTCACCCGACAAATCTTCGCGGTCCAACGCCGCCAAATAGGGCAGGTGACGATATTGATCGGCGTAGTCCAATCCATAACCGACAACAAACTCGTCCGGGATATCGAAGGCCACAAACTCGGGTACGAAATCGACCTCCTGCCGCCCCGCCTTGCGTAACAGCACGGCGCTCCGCAACGATCGCGGCTGCAACTCGCGCAGTTGGCGCAGCACCTGCAACAGCGTATGTCCCGTGTCGAAGATATCGTCCACGACCAGCAAATCCCTGCCAGCGACGTCCAGCATCATCTCCGAGTTGATCACCAGCGTCCCGCGCGTGGTTCCTTGGCGATAACTGCTGGCCTGCAGCACACCGACTCGCAAAGGCATGTCCAACTGGCGAATTAGATCGGCCAGCAACACGATGCTTCCCGTCAGCACGCCGACGATCGTTAATGAGCCCGACCCGTACGTCGCGGTGATCTCGCACGCCAACCGGGCGACACCAGCCTGCAGGTCGTCTTCCGTTAAGAGAGTCTTCACGCGGGCAACCTGCATCCTGGGCGACGGAACTGAAGCGACCATTCTAAAATCCGCTCGGAACGACGGGTAGCCCAAGCAGTGTACCCCAGGTAGGCTGAGCGACATGAGCAGCGACGCAGCTAGTTCCTGGACCGAAGAGATCGTCGGAGGGCATCCCTGCGACGTTTATGTACCGCCGCGGATGAACGAGTCCGCCTTTGTCGTCATCTACTTGCATGGTGTCCATCTGCAGCGGCTGATCGACAAGACGACGTTTACCACACTATTCGCCCGGTTTGGACTACCGGTGGTCGCTCCATTTACCCAACGCAGTTGGTGGACCGATCGCATCTGTCCCGAATTCGACGCGCGGATCACCGCCGAGCGACATCTGCTCGACAACGTGCTCCCGTATGTGCGCGAGCGGTGGCAAGTTCCGGATCGTCATGTCGCTTTGTTGGGAACCAGTATGGGCGGGCAGGGGGCGTTGCGTATCGCATACAAACACCCCACGGTGTTTCCCGTCGTCGCGGCGATCTCGCCAGCGATCGATTATCAGTTGCGATACGACGACGACGAAATACTGCAGCGAATGTACCCGGACCCGGAGTCGGTGCGGCAAGACACGGCCACGTTGCATATTCACCCATTGAATTGGCCGCGTCATCAGTTCATTTGTTGCGATCCGACCGACGATCGTTGGTGGGACAGTGTCGATCGGCTGCGGATGAAGCTCTATTCGTTGGGCGTGCCGCACGTGTGTGATTTAGAAACCACCGGCGGTGGGCATAGCTTCATGTACTACGAACGGATGGCCGGGCCCGCCATCACCTTCCTCGTCGAACGTCTCGAACAAGAACACCGCCGCGTCGTTTGAATTGCGCACACGTGCTGCTGTGATTGCAAACACCAATACCAAACCAGCTTCGAGCCTACTTGAAATGGATCTTGCAGGAGTCGCCATCGCAGTTGGACTTTCCAGCCAAGGCGTATCGCCGTTTGGCGACTTGCCGGTAGCACCATCGCCAAAACGGCAGCGTGCCGGGCAGGTGCAGAGCGGGGGCGAGGATCCAGAGTCGTGGTAATTTGCGACTGAGGTAACGCAGGGCACCCGCGCCCGCATGACGTCGCCCCGCGCGATCGATTACGTACATCTGCTCCATTAACTGCTCGAACGTCAAATCCGGATAACGCTCGGCTACCCGCGCGTCGTGCAACGACAAGAAGGATAACTGGGCTCGACGATCCCACCGCGCTATTCTTTCAACCTGGCTGCGGCAGAAGACACAGTGACCATCGTAAATGACCACATCCGACAGCGGCCGCTGGTCCGGATCGGGCAACGTCGTCGTGGGTCGATCGGTTAGGCTGGATGATGTCATGGTGGTCTGTTTCCTCCTGCGGTTCGAACCGCGAACGATCCGTCGGGTTAACTATACCTCCAACGAGGTCGCGTGCGGAGCAGGTCCATGTTAAGCTAATGGTCCCGCCGTACCACTTGGCAATCTGGCAATCCACGCCTCGATAACGAATTTCGCCATGTCAAACGCTGGTCATCCATCACGTGTCGCTTGGCTGCTACCGCTATTGGTGGCCGTGGGGGGAGCGGTGGGTGCCGAGGAACCGGGCACGATCGACTTCTCTCGCGACATTCGCCCCCTGTTGTCTCAACATTGTTTTGCCTGTCACGGGCCGGATGCCGCGAGCCGCGAGGCGGATTTGCGATTGGATCGGGCCGATACCGCTTTCGCCGAGCTGGCCAGTGGTGCCACTGCCGTGGTGCCGGGCCAACCGGAGCGTAGCGAATTGTTGGTCCGCATCACGTCCGACGATCCTGACCAACGCATGCCCCCCGCAGCGACCGGCCACACGTTAAGTGAAGTCCAGATCGACAATGTGCGTCGTTGGATTGCGGAGGGAGCCAAGTACGACGATCACTGGTCGTTGCGGCCGATCACTCAGCCAGCGCGGCCGCCAGTGCGGAATGCCGCCTGGGCGCGCGGCGCGATCGATCGGTTCGTTTTGGCGCGATTGGAACACGAAGGGATCGCCCCGTCGCCCGAGGCGGATCGGGCGACGTTGCTGCGCCGTTTGTCATTCGACTTGCTGGGGCTGCCTCCCGAGCCGGATCAGGTCGCCAAGTTTCTGAACGATCCTGCGCCCGACGCTTACGAGCGTGTGGTCGATCGGTTGTTGGCTTCGCCCCAGTTTGGCGAGCGCTGGGGGCGTCACTGGCTCGATCTGGCGCACTACGCCGATAGCGACGGCTATTTGGGCGATGCCCTGCGGCCCTATGCTTGGCTGTATCGCGACTGGGTGATTGCGGCCGTTAACGGAGACATGCCATTTGATCAATTCACGATCGAACAATTGGCGGGCGACTTGCTGCCCGAGGCCACGCTCGACCAGCGAACCGCAACCGGCTTTCTACGCAACACGCTGCGCAACACGGAAGCCGGCGTCGATCTCGAAGAGTATCGTTTGAAAGAGATTGTCGACCGCGTCAGTACTGTCGGGATCGGCTGGCTCGGTTTGTCGCTGGGTTGTGCCGAGTGTCACTCGCACAAGTTCGATCCGATTTCGCACCGCGAATTTTACGAACTGTTCTCGTTCTTCAACGATGCCGATGATGTGGACGTTGCCGCTCCATTGCCGGGCGAGAATGAACGCTACGCCGCGCGGCTCGAGTCTTGGTCGCAAGACGAAGCGACACTCGCCACGACGCTGGACGAGTTGCTCGCGCGTGACACCACCACCACAACAACCAGCAACAGCAGCACAATGGATCGAAAAGCTCTCCGAGCGGCCTTGGCAGCGAACGTCAAGCAACGGACGGCGGAGCAAAAACAACAGGTCCGGGCTATTCAGAACCACTCCGATGCGGAACTGCGGCAATGGAGCATGGATTATGAACAACATGCGTCGAAGAAGCCTCAGCCTCCCACAACCAAAGCCATGACCATCGCGCGGCGGAAGACCGAGCGGGTGTCGTACGTTCATCTGCGAGGAGACTATCGCAGTCGCGGCGAATCGGTGCGCCCAGGAACGCCCGCCGCGCTGCCGCCACTGGACATGCGCGGCGATCGGGCCGATCGACTGGATCTCGCGCGCTGGTTGGTCGATCCGGCCAATCCGCTGACCCCGCGGGTGACGGTCAATCGACTCTGGAAACACTTGTTCGGTCGCGGCTTGGTGTCGACGGTTGATAACTTTGGCACGGGCGGCGAACCGCCGTCGCATCCGGCGTTGCTCGATGAACTGGCGAGCCAATTCATCGAATCCGGCTGGAGCCGCAAAGCGCTGATCCGCTCGATCGTCACCTCCTCGACCTACCGTCAGGTGGCGTATGGTCGCCCGGAGCTAGAGCAACGCGACCCTGAAAACATCCTGCTGGCTCGACAATCCCGCTTTCGTCTCGAAGCGGAGATCATTCGCGACGCCGCCTTGAGCGCATCGGGTTTACTGGAGCGCAAGATTGGCGGACCCGGCATTCGGCCGCCCCAACCGGCTTACGTGACGAGCATCAGCCGCAATGCCGAATGGAAAGTCACTACCGGCTCGGAGCTGTTCCGTCGCGGCATGTACATTGTGTTTCGCCGAGCGACACCGTACCCGATGCTGTTGACGTTCGACTCGCCCGATTCGACGGTCGCCTGCGTCCAGCGAGAGCGCTCGAACTCGCCGTTACAGGCCCTAACCTTGCTGAACGATCCCGTGTTCTTTCAGTGTGCGCAGGCCTTGGGTGGCGAGTTGGCGAGTGGCCCAACGCGAACCGTCGACGAGCGGCTGACGGACGGTTTTCGCCGCTGTTTGGGACGCGATCCGCGACCGGCCGAACTTGCTCGACTGCGAGCCCTTTTCATTGAACGTCGCGAGTATCTCGCCACCGACCCGCAGTCCGCTCGGTCGATCATCGAACCAAATCGAATCGACACACCGGCCGATCGGGCGTTCGCCACTGGGCCAAGCGACACAGGGCCAGACAACGAGGCTGACGGGGCGGCGTGGATCGTCACGGCGCGGGTGTTGATGAACCTGGACGAATTTATTACGCGGGAGTAACGTCATGGGTCCTAACACATCTTTCGATCCGGCTCGGCTCGAACAAGCTAGGCTCGACTTGTGTCGCCGACGTTTCCTCGTGCAGGGCCTCGCCGGGGCCGGGGCCGCCGCGTTGTCGTCATTGTTATCCCAAGACGGCATCCAGGCCGCACCTCCGCGCGGGGCGACCGCGATGCATGACCCCACATTGCCTCGAGCCTCCCATTTCGCTCCGCGAGCCAAGCGGATCATCTACATCTATCTGGAAGGTGGACCGAGCCAGATGGATTTGTTCGATCCCAAGCCGCAACTGAACAAGCTGCATGGCCAACCGCTCCCCGACTCGATGCTCGAAAACGTGAGCTTTGCCTTCCTGAAAAAGGAATCCGCGCGGTTGATGGCCACACCGCGCCAATTCGTGCGCTATGGCGAGTGCGGCATGGAGATGAGCGACCTGTTGCCGCACATCGGTTCCTGTGCGGATGACATTTGCCTGATCCGCTCGCTGCATACCGACCAGTTCAATCATTTGCCAGGCCAATTGATGATGAACACTGGCTCGCCCATTTCGGGTCGGCCCAGCGTGGGGTCGTGGCTGGCGTATGGTTTGGGCAGCGAAGCCCGCGACCTACCGGCGTTTGTATCGTTGGTGACGGTGGGACGAGGTATCCCCGGTGGTTCGGCGAGTTGGTCCAGCGGCTTCCTACCCAGCACGTACTCGGGAACGCAATTCCGTAGCGATGGCGACCCCGTGCTCAATCTCGGCAATCCCGCCGGTATCGATGTCGCGGCACAACGAGCCAGTCTAGCGGCCATCAACGATCTCAACCGCTTGCATCTCGCTGAAGTTCGCGACTCGGAGCTGGCCGGCCGCATTAACGCCTACGAACTTGCGTTTCGCATGCAGGCCGCCGCGCCGGAGTTGACGGACCTGTCGGGAGAAACACAGGCCACGCTGGACGAGTATGGCGTGGACCGCCACGAGCCGCCGATCAGATCGAATTTAGGTGGCGTCGGTCTCTTTGGTCCGTTTGCCCGCAACTGCCTGTTGGCTCGGCGTTTGATCGAACGGGGCGTGCGGATCGTCGGCATCTTCCATTCCTCGTGGGACCATCACAGCAACTTGGATCCGCAGTTGCGACACAATTGCCTGATGGCTGACCAGCCGATTGCCGCGTTGCTGCGGGATCTCAAGCGTCGGGGACTGCTGGACGATACGCTGGTCGTCTGGAACTCCGAGTTCGGTCGCACGCCGTTGGGCGAGAATCGCGAAGGGGTGAATTCCAAGGTCACCGGACGCGATCATCATCCGTACGCATTCAGCATTTGGATGGCGGGCGGAGGCGTCCGCGGCGGACAGGTCATCGGCGAGACGGACGAAATCGCTTGGGGTGTCGCTCGTGATCCGGTGCATGTCCATGACTTGCAAGCCACCATCCTGCACTTGTGCGGCTTGGAGCACACGCAATTGACCTACCGCTTCCAAGGCCGCAACTTCCGCCTGACCGACGTGCATGGGAACGTTGTGCGAAGTGTTCTAAGTTGAAAGCGACATGGATGAATACCTTGAAACCAACGCGGCGTGCGAGTTTTGCAGCCGTGCCATTTGAGTGTGGAACAGAACGGCAGGCAAACTTCACGGCGGGCAGAGTCATGACATGGGGCCTGGCGGTTATCGCGACACTCGTGGCGCAAGCCCTTACCGGACAAACTGTAGTCGCTCAAGACAACGTTCGCCCGAACATCATTCTGATCCTGGCCGATGACTTGGGCTGGGCCGATATCGGTTATCACGACTCGGACATCGACACGCCGAACCTGGATCGGCTGGCCTCCGAGGGGACTCGGCTCAACCGACACTATGTTTACCCCACCTGCTCGCCCACGCGGGTCGCGCTGTTGTCGGGGCAATATCCCAGTCGCTTCGGCGTGTTGGCTCCCCTGTCTGCCACAACCAAGATGCAGGGTGACGACGCCCTGATCACTCACGGGCTGCGGAAGCTCGGGTATCACACCCACATCGTGGGAAAGTGGCACATCGGCGAGACACCCGAACATCGGCCGCTGGGCTACGGTTTCGATACCAGCTATGGCTATTTGCGCGGACAGATCGATCCGTACACGCATCGCTACAAACTTGGCGATCACGTCACTTGGCATCGCAACGACAAATTTGTCGACGAACCAGGACACGTGACCGACCTGATCACCGACGAGGCGATTCGGATCATCGAGTCGGCGGGCGACCAACCGTTCTTCTTGTACGTGGCACAGCACTCGCCGCACTACCCGCTCAACGAACCGCCCCGCTGGATCGCACCCTACGAAGCGAAGATTGACGACGTGTGGCGGCGGCACTACGCGGCGGCGGTCACACATGTTGATGACGGCGTGGGCCGTATGGTCGCGGCGCTCGAGCGGACGGGGCTTCGCGAGAACACGGTGCTGGTCTTTTCTTCGGACAATGGCGGGCAGCGAAACTGGAGTGCGCCGCAAGGCGAGTACAATGGCCGCTACGCCGCTCACACGACCTTGGGCAACAACCAGCCGCTACGGGGATGGAAGGGAGACTTGTACGAAGGTGGCATCCGCGTGCCGGCCTTCGTGCATTGGCCGCAACACATCCCGGCCGATCGCGTCTTCGAGACGCCCACGCACGTCGTCGACTGGATGCCCACGTTGATCCGAGCCGCTGGTGGCGATCCGCGGAAAGATACCATGGCTGACGGGATCGATCTGTGGCCCGCATTGCTGGGAGATTCGGCGGCGATTCCCGATCGCGCGATGTACTGGAAAACACCCTCGGCGTCCGCCGTGCGACAGGGCGACTGGAAGCTCATTCTCACGCGACGCACGAACCGAAAGGAACTGTTCCACGTGCAAGACGATCCGTTGGAGCAGAACGACTTGGCGGATCAGCAGCCCGATCGGGTAAACCAACTGTTGACGCTCTTGGACGAGTTGGCCAAGCGCGATACATAGGGTCGGTTTCCTTGCTCTGGCTGTAAAGTGCCGGTAATGCTGATACCGAGAGAGGGCCGAAACATGCCACTGAGTGGCCGCAGCCCGCGACGAATCGCGAAGGTCCAATTGGCCACCGCCCGAGGTGCAATTCACGATGGATCATGGCTCCAAGCATTGAGCAGGCGCGACAGCTCGTCTGGTTTCAAAGGTTTCACCAGGTGAGCGTCGTAGCCGGCTTGCCGTGTCGCTGCGCGATCCTCCGAGCGGCCATAGCCGGTAAGCGCGACGAGGCGAATGTTCTCGTTGCGAGCCACGCCCCGCACTTGTTTGGCAATCTCATAGCCACTCATGCCGGGTAGCCCAATGTCGACGATCGCGACATCGGGACGCTGATGCAAGATCGCGTCCAAACCTTGCCGTCCATCCTCTAAGGCAGTGACGTTGTGGCCATCCAGCTTGAGCAACGCTTCGAGCATGCCCCGGCCATCGGCATTGTCCTCCACGATCACGATGTTCAGCTTGCGAGCCGCTTCCGTCGCGGCACGGGGAGTTGTGGAGGGTGCCGTCTGCGACGACGCCAATGGTAGGCGGACCACGAACTCGGCACCGGTGCCCGGACCGTCGCTGTGCGCCGAAATGCTGCCCCCGTGCAAATCGACCAACATCTTGACCAGCGTCAACCCCAAGCCCATGCCACCATCCGAGCGGTCGAGTGTCTCGTCCGATTGCACGAACAACTCGAAGATCGCCTCGAGCATGTGCGGCGGGATGCCCTTCCCATTGTCTCGCACACGAATCGCCGCCACGCCGTCCTCCTCACGCACTGACACGTCGATGCGACCGCCGAGCGGTGTGTACTTCGCGGCATTGGTCAGCAGGTTCTCCTGAATCTGGAGCAATCGCGCGGGATCTCCTTCGACGAACAACGGTGTCGCCGCCCGATTCACCACGCACCGATGCTGGCGTGCGTCTAGATGCGGCCTCACCACTTGCACCGCCTCGTCAATTAACTGATGCAGGTCCACGCGCTGGCGACGGATTTCGATCTTGCCTTGCGTCACGCGAGACACATCCAACAAGTCGTCCAACAAACGCGCGACTTGCAGGGACTGACGTTGAATGACATGGCAGGCCATGAGCAGATTGTCTGGTAACGGGTCGGCCGATTCGCGATCGATTAAATACGTCGCATTGAGCACCGCACCCAGCGGGTTGCGCAGTTCGTGTGACAACATCGCCAAGAACTGATCGCGTTTGCGCACCGCATCGCGCGCCATATCTTCCGCTTGCTTACGATCGGTGATGTCCTTCACGCTGCTGGATATCGCGATCGGTTGGCCGGACGCATCGGAGAGTAACGATAACGTCAGCAAAACGGGAATCGTCTGGCCGGACTTGTCGCACTTCACGGTTTCGACGTTGCGGACGCCGCCCTCTTGGCAACAGCGCAGTCGAAAACTGGCGGCGCGCGTTTGTTCCTCCGCGGGCACCAGCACGCTGATGGGCTGACCCAGTAATTCGTCGCGACTCCAACCATACACCCGCTCGGCTTCGGAGTTCAAATCCAGAA
>JBGTHH010001107.1:0-2876 GCA_041746275.1 Pirellulaceae bacterium
GAGTCTACGCTGGTAGCAGCGGTGTTTACGCGAATAGTGACGCCGCCGTCTTGCGACTCAATTCGGACGGAACATTCGACGACCAATTTGGATCTGGCGGAATCGTCAGGCTTTCCCTACTGGGAAAGGATAGCGAGGCGACGAGCGTAGCGCGGCAAGCGGACGGTTCACTCGTCATCGCCGGAAATCTCACTCGACATGATGAGCGTGGGAGCGTCACGAGATCCAGAGATGTGTTCGCCGCACGCTACGACATAGCCGGAAGACTGGATCCAAGTTTCAATCAATCAGGACTGCAGATACAGCCTTTGCATGTGATGCCGATTGGATTCTCAGTAGAGAAGGTTCGATTAGGGCTACTTCAGGATGGGAGCGTTATTCTTTGCGCGACCGCACAACTGACATCCAGTTATGACTCCTCTGCTGTCGCACTCATCCGGCTTGAGAGTAGCGGGGCAATGGTTCAGAGCTTCGGAGCCAACGGCGTTCAGATCGCCGATCTATCGCCGGGGGCCGCCGATTACGCAGCCGATTTGCTCATCACGCCAGAGAACCGGATTCTTGTCTTTGGCAACGCGAATATCTTGTCTGTGGAGAGTCTGTTCCTGGTGCAGTTCGACACTTTCGGCCAGTTCGACACAGGGTTTGACGAAGACGGCGTGGCTTGGCTTCGTAGAGGTTTTAATTTCTCTCGTACCAGCGCGATCGGACTTCAATCAGATGGCAAGCTAGTCTTAGCCAGTAACTCGAATGGTGACTTTGGCCTCGGGTTCGCGAGTCGGACGGCAACGGGCGTAGTCCAGCCCGACGTGGTGACGGTAAACTTCATCGCGCGCACTTCCTATGTACTTGGCGTGTCCATCGCGATGGATGTCCAGGGACACTTTTCCGTGGCCACAACTTGCCATAGTGATTCTTCGCCACAAGACATGTGCTTATATCGTTTTCAACCTGATGGGACGCTGGATGGTGGGTTTGGCGAAAACGGAGTCGTTCGATTTGAACGTCATGTTACGAGTCGGCGCTTTGCACTAACGTCGCCGGGCGGAAGGACGTTTGTCGTCACGGGAAGCGATGAGTTCGACGCGATACGAGGCGTACAGCGTTCTCATCTTGAGATTGCCGCATTCGACGACCGTGGTGCCGTTCCGTCCTTTGGACTGGACGGAGTGGTGAAAGTTGAGTTGGGTCAGGGTTATTACTTTGTCGACGATGTCATCATACAAAGCGATGGACAGTTGTTGATTACGGCCTTCACGCACGAAGAGAATCGGCGCGTCTTCAAATTGTTTCGAGTGAGCGTGCAAGGACATTTCGATCAGTCGTTCGGCATGAGCGGTGTCGTGACAATTGTGAACGACGGAAGTCTGGGGAGTCCCACAGTTCTCGTCCAATCAGACGGTCGCTTGATCGTCACGCACCGGACAACTGCCGATGCAACGGCCGTTCTCATAGGTGAGCGGTTTCTGGCGAACGGTCAACCGGATCCAAGTTGGGGAACGAACGGCACGGTCACCATTCCGTTCGCCCAGGGGAATCTTTCCCAGGCTTGGTGCCCCGATGCGGCGTTCGCTCATGATGGCGGCATTCTGGTGTCTTGCAGCAGTAGCGCCAGCGCACACGTCATTAAGCTAACTGCGGATGGAACCTTGGATGGAACCTTTGGCAGCAACGGAATATCCTCCGTGCCAAGGCTGAACCAATCAGGCAGCTTCAGTTCCGAGTCGGTCAGCATTGTGGGATTTTCGACTGGGGGCTTTGTTACCGCGGGAGTCGTGGGTAACCCCAGTCAACGAGTCGTTCAATTCTTTGATGCCCACGGCGAGCCTGCGACAGGAATCGCGGAACGCGGGGTCGCAACCTTACCGACGTCGCCATTGTCATCTTCAAGTTGGGGCGATGTGGCGATGCTGAACGGGAGTTTGTATTTGACAGGTAGCGTCGAGTCTGCCGCGGATATTTTTCTCTTGGTGGCAAAGCTGTTCGTGGATGATTTGCCGGTCGGGACGTGGACGAACCCAATTCGCAATCTCGATGTCACGAATGATCAAGCGATCTCTCCCCTTGATGTGTTGTCCATTATCAACGTCCTGAACACGACAGGTTCCCGTGAACTGCCGGTGCTTTCCCGGCGGGTTCGGCCTGCGAGTTTCCTGGATGTTAACGGTGACGGCCATGTCTCGCCGCTGGATGCTTTAGTAATTATCAATTATCTCACTGGTGGAGGTGCAAGTGCGGAATTCGCCTTCGTGCCGATGCATACCCACAGCGAGCAAGGTTTCGATGTCTCATCTAACCACCGAACAGCGATGGGATCCCCATCGGCAGCCGAGCGCGTTTTCGAGGACTGGCCCCGAGGGACGATCGAGACAAATCACCGTCATGATATTCGCAATCGGCGCACCATGGATGAAACGAAGGCGCGATGGGCACAGGTGAAAGAAGAATTGAACGGGGACGAATTGAACGGGGGAACTCTGGGTGACACTCATCCCTCCCGCCTCGCCAATGACGGATAAGAACCAAGTGCTGGGCTTGGTCAGCTTTCACGAACTTGTTCTGCGTGGACTAATAGAGCTGGTGCGCGAAGAGTAGACGGCGTCTCGCGGAACACGTTACGGGCGTCCCTGCGAGCGAGAGGAGTTCACTTCATTATCCGCCCGGTTGCCAGCCCGGCGGCTCAGGACGGTTCTCTCGTTCCCAGGCTCCCGCCTGGGAATGCACTGCTCTCTAGGCTCCCGCCTTTCCCATCCGCACGACGACCCCCAATCAACGCACACTTTGTGTAGGTCCGCCTCGTTGATACGAACACCGCGACTTTGCGCGGCTTTTGAAGCTAAGTTGGTAGTTGGTAGGCTGGGTCGCGACCCGGCATT
>JBGTHH010001108.1:0-11328 GCA_041746275.1 Pirellulaceae bacterium
CGTTTGAACGGGGAGAACTTGGGCCAGCTCGTGATGCCCAAGCCAAGTCGGTGGAGATCGTGGCGGTCATGGCGCGCTATGGGTTCTTGTCGGCGTGCAAAGTACTGCTGGCCGAACTGGGCATCGACTGCGGCCCGGTGCGTCCTCCCCTGCGAAATATTACGGCGGAACAGCAGGCCGAGCTTTTGCGAGAACTGCACGCGCTCGACGTCTTCACTTTGCAGCCAGCGACAGTTCCCAAACGGGTTGCGCCGTACTAATCGTCCAAGGCGTCGACGAGGAGCTTGGCCCTGGTGGAACGAAACGTTCGTATCTTGGCCTTGGGCAGCCCGCACGGCGACGATCGTGTGGCTTGGGTCATTGCGGATCGACTATCGCAAGACCCTCACGTCCAGTCACTGGTGCGGAAGTTGGCCTCACCCTGGGATCTGGTTCACCATCTTGTGCCGGAGTGTTCGGTGATCGTGCTGGATGCCTGCATTGGAAGCACTTGCCCAGGATCGATCTGGAGAATCAGCGAACGCGAACTGGCCAATTCGCCGCTGGCGCATCCATCGACCCATGGCGGTTCGCTCGTTCAGTCGCTCGAATTGGCTAGGGCATTGCACCGGACAATCCGCGAGGTAGTGGTCTTTGGCGTGGCGGTTGAATCGTGCGAACCGGGAGCCGAGTTGAGCGAATCCGCACACTCGGCGGTCGACGATGTTGTACACAATGTTCAAGACCTGTTGTCAGAATGGCTGGCGGAACAGTAACCTCATCTCAACGATGCATGAATACTCCTTGGCACGCGCGTTGCTTAATCAAGTCGAACAGATTGTTCGCCGTGAAGGCGCTACGGGAGTGTTCAGCGTGTGTGTGACGATCGGGGAGTTTTCGGGAGTCGATCCCGATTTGCTGCAGTCGGCTTTCGAGGACGTGGCGGAGCTGTCATGCTTCGGTAAGACCGAGTTATTGATTGAGAAGGTCGCCCTTGAAGCGCGTTGCGAAAACTGTTCTAACGAGTTCCTGGTCGAGCGATTTCGCTTCGTCTGTCCCAAATGCGAGTGTGCCCAAGTGCGGGTGATTCGCGGCGAAGAGATGATGTTAGAGCGAGTTCTTCTGGAGTCGACATGACAACACAAAGCGTCACCGACACGTTGCGGGGAATTCAATTCCTACGTGATCTCACCGACGATCTGATCGACCAACTGGCGGATGTCGCCCGGATCGTCGACTTCCCCGCCGGTTCGGTGATCTTTCGACAGGGCGAGGCAGCCACGACGCTGTACTTGGTCGTGCGGGGAAATGTCTCGCTCGAGATTTGTGCCGCCGGTGTCGGTTGCAAACGGATCCTGACAGTCGGCTCGGGCGAGCTCTTGGGTTGGTCTCCCGTGCTCGAACAAGGTCGATTATCAGCGACCGCGCGAACCATTTCCGCGACCCAGGCCGTCGCTTTCAGCGGCGCGCAGGTTCTCGCCCTCTGTGAACAGGATCCACGATTCGGCTACGAGTTCATGAAGCGCGCGGCGCTCGCGTTGGCCAAACGACTTAATGCGACGCGACTCCAGTTGCTGGATGTTTTCGGAACCCAGATGCCGACTGCGGCGGACGAACGACTCGAAGAATCCGAAACCACCTAAAACCGCCAGCGGCTCACCGCAAGGATGACGATTTGGATATGAGTTCGCCTACCATCCCCGTCGACTCGATCGTATCGTTGGAAAAAGTTCAACTGCAAGGGTTGATTGATGCCCTCAAGAGCGCGGGTTATCGCGTCATCGGGCCACAAGTCGCGGACGGAGCGGTCGTACTGGACGAATTGGACTCGATCGCACAGCTACCGCTCGGTGTGCTCGATCAGCAAGATGGCGGAAGGTATCGCTTGGAACGATCGAGCGACGCCGGTTACTTCGATCACGTCGTCGGGCCACACTCCCTCAAACGATACCTCTTCCCTCCCCAGGAGACGCTGCAACAACTGCGAATGAGAGACGGCGGATGGAATGTTGAACCGGCGCATGTCACCGATAAACCCCTGGCGGTGATCGGACTTCGCAGTTGCGATCTGCACGCCGTGGCGATTCAAGATCGCGTGTTTCTCGAAGGTCCGTATGTCGATCCCGGTTATCGTACGCGCCGAGCAGATTTGTTTGTGGTCAGCGTACAATGTCGCCGTGCTGCCGCGACTTGCTTTTGCCATTCGATGAAGACCGGCCCGCGAGCCAGTCGAGGCTTCGATTTGGCTTTGACCGAGTTGGAGCATTGTTTCGTCATTGAAGTCGGTTCCGAACGCGGCGGGCAGATGTTGGCTCAAGTGGATGGCTGGAAGACCTGTTCCGCGGGAGTGGTCGATCAAGCACGCGAGCAGTCCGTTCAACTGGAACACGCGATGCAACAACGGAGCTCTGCGGAACCATCAGCAGGTGTCGCACAGCCTCGTCAGCTCGACACGCACGATGTCCACGATCTGTTGCTGAACAATCTCGACCATCCGCGCTGGGAACAGGTCGCCGAGCGTTGTCTCGCGTGTGCCAATTGCACGATGGTCTGCCCCACGTGCTTTTGCAGCAGCGTCACCGAAGTTGCCGATCTCACGGGAGAACACGTGCGTCGGGAACGGACGTGGGCTTCGTGCTTCACGGCGGATCATTCGTTCTTGAATTCCGGCGTGGTGCGGAACTCGACGAAGGCCCGCTATCGACAGTGGCTGACTCATAAGCTTGCGACGTGGATCGACCAATACGACACATCGGGCTGTGTGGGCTGCGGCCGATGCATCACTTGGTGTCCCGTCGGTATCGACTTGACCGAGGAAGTCGCCGCGATTCGGGAGACGTCCAAGTGAACTCCGAGATAAAAGTCGCTCCTACCGTCGATGCCGCGAATCCTTGGGCGACGCACGCCGTCCGCATCCGTGCCATTCGACGGGAAGTTCCTCAAGCCTTCACGTATGAACTCGAGTTCGAGGACCCCGCCGTGGCCGAGCGATTTCGTTTTCGCCCCGGACAATTCGACATGCTGTACCTGCCCGGGATCGGCGAGTCGGCCATCTCGATCAGCTCCGATCCGGACGATCCTCAACGCCTACTGCACACGATTCGCGCTGTAGGCAACGTGACGCGTGCGTTGGCGCGGAAGCGAGTCGGCGAGCAACTTCTGCTGCGCGGTCCCTTCGGATCGGCCTGGCCGGTCGAGTCATGTGTGGGCCAAGACCTCGTGATCGCGGCGGGCGGATTGGGGCTGGCTCCCGTGCGACCGGTGCTGCACTACGTCATCAATCGACGCGAGCAATTTGGCAAGGTGTGGTTGTTGTACGGCGCACGCTCGCCACGCGACTTGCTATACGCCTCGGAATATGACAGTTGGCGGCGAGCCGACATCGACGTGGAAGTCACGGTCGATCTGGGCTACGACGACTGGGAAGGACAAATCGGCGTCGTGCCCGTTCTGTTCGATCGATTGCAGTTGGACGCCACACGCACGCGAGTCATGACGTGTGGCCCCGAGATCATGATGCGGTTCGTGATCGCCGCCTGTTTGACGCGGAAGATCAGCCCGCAACAGATTTACTTGTCGATGGAACGGAACATGAACTGTGCCCTTGGATTCTGTGGGCACTGCCAACTTGGGCCCGCCTTCGTGTGCAAGGATGGCCCGGTCTTCACTTACGAGCAGATGGAGCCCTACTTGGATGTCGAAGACTTCTAATCGCAACTCCACGGAACCGGCGAACAAGCCGACGGTCGCGGTCTTCAAGTTCGCGTCGTGCGACGGCTGTCAACTCTCGTTGCTCGACGCCGAGGACGAACTGCTGGCAATCGCCCTCCAAGTCGAGATCGCGTACTTCCTCGAAGCGCGGACGAGAACGCTCGACGGTCCCTACGACGTGGGTTTGGTCGAGGGGTCGATCACCACCGAGCACGATGCCGAGCGGATTCGCGAGATCCGAAAGCAATGTCGGTTCCTTGTCACAATCGGAGCCTGTGCCACGTCCGGCGGGATTCAGGCACTGCGCAATTGGGCGGACGTGGGCGAGTTCATTCAGCAGGTCTATGCCACACCGCAATACATCAGCACGCTCGCCACCAGTACCGCGATCGCCGATCACGTGCCGGTCGACTTCGAGTTGCGGGGCTGCCCGATCAACAAGAGCCAACTGGTCGATCTCATCACGGCACTCGTGATCGGACGCGCGCCGCGGGTGCCGAACTACAGCGTCTGTGTCGAATGCAAACGCCGCGGGACGGTTTGTGTCGCGGTCGCCAAGGGTATCTCGTGCCTGGGACCTGTCACGCAAGCGGGTTGCGGGGCCATCTGCCCTGCATTCGACCGCGAGTGTTTCGGCTGCTACGGACCTCAGGAGATCGTGAACGTGACCAGCTTGTACAAACAGTACGAAGCGGCCGGGGAAACTCGCGAGCACTTGGTGCGATTGGTGCGCGGCTTTAACGGCTATGCTCCGGCATTTCGCGCCGCGGGCGACGCGTGGGAGGAGCCATCGCATGGCGGATAAGCGGCAATTCGAGGTGAAAGCGCTCACGCGAGTGGAAGGCGAAGGCCGCTTGTATGTGCGCGTCGATGGCGACACGGTCGAGCACGTCGAGTTCAATATCTACGAACCGCCACGCTTCTTCGAGAGTTTCTTGCGCGGACGCGAGATTCGTGAAGTTCCCGACATCACGGCTCGCATCTGTGGCATCTGTCCCGTCGCTTATCAAATGACCGCTTGTCACGCGTTGGAGCACGCTCTGGGGTTGACCATGACGCCGGAGATTCGACTCCTGCGACGACTGCTCTATTGCGGCGAATGGATTGAAAGCCACGCGTTGCACATGCACTTGCTCCACGCGCCGGATTTTCTCGGTTACGAGAGTGGGATCACCATGGCCGCCGACTATCGGGACGTGGTTGAGCGCGGGCTACGAATGAAAAAGATCGGCAACGAATTGCTGGAGATCCTCGGCGGTCGAGCCATCCATCCCATCAATGTCACCGTGGGCGGATTCTATCGAGCGCCGCGGCGGAGCGAGCTGAAACAGCTCTTGCCGGAATTGGAGTGGGGACTCAATGCCGCTGTGGAGACGGTAAAATTGGTCGCCAGCTTTGCTTTCCCCGACTTTACTCAACCGTACGATTGTGTCTCCTTGCACCATGAGCTGGAGTATCCGCTCAACGAAGGGCGCATCGTCTCGTCCTCGGGACTGGACATCCCGATCGATGAATACGAACGCCATTTCGAGGAGCGGCATCTGCCGCAAAGCACGGCCCTGCACAGCGTGCTGCTTCCCGATGCCAAGTCGTATCTGGTCGGGCCGTTGTCGCGAGTGAATTTGTGTCGAGACCAATTGCCTCCGACGGCGCGACGCGCGGCCGATTCGTGCGGCATCGCGTGGCCTTCCTACAATAATTTCCATAGCATCGTGGCACGCGGCATCGAGGTCATCGCGGCTTTCGAAGAGGCCGTAAAGATCGTCGGCCAGTATCACGCCGAGCCCGCGGTCAGCCGCATTGAGTACACGCCACGGGCGGGCGCAGGGTGCCATGCGACGGAAGCACCACGCGGCTTGATCTATCATCGTTATCGCATCGGGGACGACGGTTTGATCGCCGAAGCCAAGATCGTCCCACCCACGTCTCAGAATCAAGGGCAGATCGAAGATGACCTCCGACAATTCGTCCCCAGCGTGTTGCAGTTCGACGACGCCGAAGCCACGCGACGTTGCGAGCACCTAATTCGCAACTACGATCCGTGTATCAGTTGCGCCACGCATTTCCTGACCTTGACGATCGATCGCCAAGGCAAGTGAGTATTCCCATGTCGATTCAAGCTGTCGATGTTCGCCAAGACCTGCGAGCGGAACGTCACCAAGCCGCCTACGCCTTCCGACAACGGATGACCGATGCCAGGACGTTCGTGGTGCGATTGCTGTCGTCGCCGGGAGCCGGCAAGACGACACTGTTGCAGAAAACGGCGGAACGGCTGACGCGTTCCCATACCGTCGGCATCCTGGTCGGCGACGTCGAGACCCAGCGGGACGCCGAGCGTTTGGCACCCTATGCACCGAGCATCCAGATCACGACCGGCGGTGCCTGCCATCTGGAATTGCCGCTGATTGAACGAGCCCTGCCGCAACTGGGTGACCAAGCGTGGGACTTCTTGTTCATCGAAGACGTGGGCAATTTGATTTGTCCCGCTTCGCACGAGCTGGGCGAGCACCTGCGGGTCATTGTGTTAAGCACGACGGAAGGGGACGATAAGCCAGGAAAGTATCCCAAAGCGTTTCGCACGAGCCAGGTTGTTGTGTTGAGCAAAACGGACTTGTTGCCATACGTTCCCTTTTCGCTCGACAAGGCGGTAGCGGATGCGCGGTTGATTCAACCCGATCTGACCTTCTTCGCACTGAGCGCACTTCGCGACGAAGGACTTGATGCCTGGTGTGAATACCTGCGACAGTGCCGGACGATGGCGATTTCGCCCGGCAACAAAACCTTGTGCGAGTGAACTTCTCATCTCCCATGACCAACGCGATCGACTCCCAGCCAACTGTCGGTCTCCACATCCGCGTGACCGGATGTGTGCAGGGAGCGGGAGTGCGGCCGTCCGTGGCTCGGCTCGCGAAATCGCTTGATTTGACCGGATCGGTGCGAAACACATTAGCCGGCCTGGAGATCGAAGTGGCCGGCACGGAAGATCGAGTCGCCTTGTTTCAGCAAGAGCTATTTGCTTCGCTGCCGCAGTCCATTGCCGTTCAACGGATCGAAGCACAATCGACGGAGCCGCCCCAGGGTGATGATTTCACTATCGAACGCGACGATGCGACCGGCCCGCTGACAACGCAGATTCCTCGTGATGCGGTCGTGTGCGAGGACTGCTTACGCGAGACTCGCGACCGAGGCGACCGTAGGCACTTGTACCCGCTGACGACTTGTGCGACTTGTGGACCGCGTTTTTCACTAACAGAAAACATGCCGTTTGATCGCGATCAGACGACGATGAAGCACTTCACGTTGTGCGACGATTGCCGACACGAATACCAATCGTCGAGCGATCGGCGATACCACGCTCAAACGATCGCGTGTGCGAATTGTGGTCCGCGCGTCTGGCTCGCCATGCCACACGAAGGCCGACGTGAGGACGGACACTCAGCCATTTCCGCTGCCGCTCGTTTGCTTCTCGACGGACAAATCGTGGCGCTGCGTGGTGTCGGCGGGTATCAATTGCTGTGTGATGCGACCAACACGCAGGCGGTCGAACGATTGCGACAGCGCAAGGGTCGACCCGCCAAGCCCTTCGCCGTGCTGGTCGCTTCACTGGAGGAGGCTCGTCGCTTCGCGAACATCGATGCCCCGGAGCGGCTCGCCTTAACGGATCGGTCAAATCCGATCGTGCTGCTGCGAGCGCGCGTCAGCAACATCGTGGACTCGGTTCACCCGGGCTTGAACAAGCTCGGGCTAATGCTGCCTTCGACGCCACTACACGCGATGTTGTGCGATGAGGTTTCCAGACCGCTCGTCTGCACCAGCGCGAACCGCGAAGGCGAACCGCTCGAATACGACGAACAAGCCGCCGAGCTTAACTTGGCCGGGATTGCCGATGCGTGGCTACACCATGATCGGCCGATCGCGCATCCGGTCGACGATAGCGTTGTGCAAGTGATCGCCGGACAGCGGGTCACGCTGCGTTTGGGACGCGGTTTGGCACCGTTGCCCTTAGCACTGCCACTGGCTCAGCCGCAGTTAGCTATGGGCGGGCACATGAAGGCCGCGGTCGCTTGGCACAACGGTGCGCAAGCCGTGCTCGGACCGCACCTAGGCGACCTCGATACGGTGGCCGCCCGCGAACGCTTCACACAACACGTGGCGGACATGACCTCGCTGTATCGATTCGAGCCGAGATCCGCCGTGCATGACTCGCATCCCGATTACTTTTCGACGCGAGAATGCAGCCGACAAGGCATTCGACATACGGGTGTCCAGCATCACTTCGCACATGTCGCGGCGGGGATGCTCGAACATGGCTTGTTGGACCGCAAAGTGCTTGGGGTTAGTTGGGACGGGACGGGCCTGGGTGACGATGGCTCACTGTGGGGTGGCGAGTTCCTGGTGGTCCGTGGCGCATGCGAGTACCAACGAGTTGCACACGTGCGACCCTTCCCGTGGCTGGGCGGCGAACTCGCGATTCGCCAGCCGTGGCGCGTCGCCGTAGCACTGCTGTCCGAATCGATGTCGGATGACAGGTGGATCACACGAGCCTGCTCAATGTGGAACGATCAGCCGGTGGCCCTCGTGCGGCAACGGCATCGCCAAGCCACGAGCCCCACGCTTTGCACCAGCATGGGACGGCTGTTCGATGTAGTGGCCGCGATAGCCTTGGGAATCGACGCTGTCCAGTACGAAGGGCAAGCGGCCATGTTGCTCGAAGCGGCAGCCGCGCCTAACTCGCAACCGGGCTACCCGCTCCCGCTCGTAGCCGGACAGTTGGATTGGCGGGCGATGATCCGCGCGATATGGGAAGATCGCCTGGCCGACACGAACCCAGCGTTCATCAGTGCGCGGTTCCATCGAGCCCTGGCCCACGCTATCGTCACGGTTGCCGCCGAGTTTCCCGAGCTGCCGATCGTGCTAGCCGGAGGTGTCTTTCAAAACAAGCTGCTGACGGAGTTGGTGGTGGAGTTATTGGATGATCGCCAGCGACTCAAATTGCCGGGACAGATACCGCCAAACGACGGAGGACTTGCCGCGGGACAATTGGCCATTGCCGTAATGCGCGAGCGAGTCGGACAACAACACGAACACATAACGGAAACATAGCATGTGCCTCGCCGTGCCTGGCCGATTGACCGAATGGCTCGAACGCACACCGCCCTTTGCGGAAGGGGTCGTGGAGTTCGCGGGTATCCGCCGCCGCACGAATTTGGCCTGTGTGCCGGAGGCTGAGGTCGGCGATTTCGTGCTCGTCCACGCCGGAGTCGCAATCAATCGGATCGACGCCGACGAAGCGGAACGCATTCTGCAAACGCTCGCCGAGATCGACTTCGATCCTCCAATGACGGAATCCGTGCGCCTCGCGGACGATCAGGAGAGGCACTCGTGAAGCATGTCGACGAGTATCGCGATCCGCAAGTCTGCCGCCGTTTGGTCGAGGACATTCGCAGGACCACCTCGCGCTGCCACACCATCATGGAAGTCTGCGGTGGGCAGACGCACGGATTGTTAATGCACGGCATCGACCAGGAGCTCGAAGGAGTCGTTGAATTGCTGCACGGTCCCGGTTGTCCGGTGTGCGTGACTCCGGCGGAAGACATCGATTTCGCGATCTCGCTGTGCCAGCAAGCGGGCGTGACGGTCGTGACTTTCGGAGATATGTTGCGCGTGCCGGGCACGACGATCAGTCTGCGTCAAGCACGAGCACGCGGCGGGGATGTGCGGTTGGTCTACTCGCCCTTGGACGCGGTCCAGCTTGCCCATCGCGATCCGCAACGCGAGTTCGTGTTCTTCGCCGTCGGATTCGAGACCACCACGCCCGCAACCGCCTTGGCCGTTCAGCAGGCGGCGGCTCTGGGCTTGAACAACTTCTCGATGATCGTCTCGCATGTCCGCGTGCAGCCCGCGATGGAAGCCATCATGGATGCGGATGCCTGTCGCGTGGCCGCGTTTTTGGCCGCGGGGCATGTTTGTACGGTGAGCGGCTACACGTCCTACGAGGCCTTTGTGGAGCGATACCGAGTGCCGGTCGTGGTGACGGGGTTTGAACCCGTAGATCTGCTCAGCGGCATCTTGAGTTGTGTTCGTCAACTCGAGCAAGGAGTCGCACAAGTCGAAAATCGTTACGAGCGCAGCGTGTGCGTTGGCGGTAATCCGCAAGCGTTGCGTGTTGTCGACGAGACCTACGAGATTTGTGATCAGCCATGGCGCGGGCTAGGCACGATTCCTAACGGCGGACTCCGCTTGCGGGAGCCCTGGCAGCGGTTCGATGCCGCACAGCGATATTCGCGCGTCGCCCTGCCGATCGTCGAACCATCACGCTGCCGCAGTGGCGATGTCCTCACGGGGCGCATCAAACCGACCGAGTGTGTCTACTTCGGTCGAGAATGCACGCCCGAGTCACCGCTCGGCGCGCCGATGGTGTCAACGGAAGGCGCATGTGCCGCCTACGCCCGTCACGCCCGGCAACCTGTTTGATCGAGTTTGGACGTCCACATGAATGATGAACCTTCGGCAAGCTGTCCGCTGCCCGATGATCGATCAAGTGAACAGATCTCGCTGGCGCATGGCGAAGGCGGACGATTGACGCGCCGCTTGCTGCGCGAACTATTAGCTCCGTTGCAAAACGAGCACCTCGCTTCCTGGCCGGATGGAGCTACACTGATCGCCGACTCGAACCGACTCGTCTTCACCACCGACAGCTATGTGGTGACGCCGTTGTTTTTTCCGGGCGGCGATATTGGCTCGCTGGCGGTCTTCGGGACGGTGAATGATTTGGCCGTCTCGGGAGCCCGCCCGCGCTGGTTGAGCTTGGGGCTGATCATTGAGGAAGGCTTCTCGATCCAGCAACTGGCCGAAATCATCGCGAGTATCGCTCGGGCCGCGCGAGTCGCTGAGGTGCAAATTGTGACCGGCGATACAAAAGTCGTGCCGCGCGGCGCGGCCGATCGCTTGTTCCTCAATTCTTCGGGCATCGGCGAACTGGTCTTCCCTCTGCCGGGACCAAGCAGCCTCACGGCCGGTGATCGACTTTTGATAACCGGACCGATTGGACAGCACGGCCTCGCGGTCATGATCGCGCGGGAAGGTCTGGGGCTCGAGCCGTCTCCCACGAGCGATAGTGCTTCGCTGTGGCCTGCTGTGGATGCGTTGCGAGGAGCGGGCATTCAAGTCAAGGCGTTGCGCGATGCGACTCGTGGCGGAGTCGCGGCCGTGTTGCACGAGTGGGCGGACGCCTGCGGCCAGACCCTGACGCTCGACGCCGAAACGATTCCCATCAGTGCGACGGTGCGAGGTGCCTGCGAGCTGTTGGGCCTGGAGCCGTGGCATGTCGCCTGTGAAGGCACGATGGTCGTGGCAGTTCCCGCCGAACAAGTGACGCCGGCCCTGCGGGTCTTGCGGCAAGTCGCGGTGAGCCACGCGGCGGTTGAAATCGGCTCCGTCGTGGAACGGCTCGTCGCGCCGGTTGCCATACGCCGCGCGCTGGGCCAGCTTGTCCCCCTCGATGAACCATCGGGAGCACCGCTGCCACGCATTTGCTGAACAGGATTCTGGATAAACGCGTCGGCAGATGGCGTGCGAGCTAGAAACGGCCACTGGCCATGATGGCGGGGAAGGGCTCGGGGGCCACACGCTCGCTGG
>JBGTHH010001109.1:0-2772 GCA_041746275.1 Pirellulaceae bacterium
CAAGGCGCGTTGGGCTTGGCCGGTAGCCGCTCGATCCTGCTGGACAGCAATGCCCTGGGCTTGGGTTGGCACGTCGGTCAGGGTACGGTTCCGCAGAACCAGATCGACTTGCTGACCGTGGTGACTCACGAACTGGGGCACTTGCTGGGCTACGGCGACGAGGACTCGCGGCTCTCGGGCAACTCGCTGATGAGCGGCACGCTGCAACCGGGCCAGAGTCGCTTCGGCCAAAGTGCGTCGAGCCCATCGCTCTCGGCGGGTTCACTTTCGGCGGGTACACTGTTGAGCACCGATCTGTTGACTGCACGCTTGAGCGGCGGGTTGTTGCCGAGTCGTCTCACCCACGGCGTGAGTCTCTCGACGAATCCGGTTGTCGAATCCTTGGCCCACGATTCGCTGTTCAGCCACCTCGGCCGCGCCGATCGCCGCTGGCTGACTGACGAACTCTCGCTCCGAGACACGGACAAGGAAGCCACCTGGGACGAGTTGGCCACTTCGACACTGGCTCCGGTCAGTCGACTTGCTGACCAAGCCTTACTTCCTCGTCACCGCACCCACCTCGACGACCTCTTCGCCGAACTGGCACAAGACGAGGAAACCATCGAGGCCAAAACTAGTCCGTGAGATTGCCGAAATGCCACGGGCGAGCAGATCCCACCTTGACACGCCACCACGAGCCGATATCTTGACGAATCCGACTCTGTTCGTGTCAAACCGTAGCAGGATTGCCTTGACGTATGCCTACGATCAATCAACTAGTACGCAAGAACCGCAAGCAAAAACGCAAGTTCACGAAATCTCCGGTGCTGGAGCAGTGCCCTCAACGACAAGGGGTCTGCTTGCAAGTTCGGACGATGACTCCGAAAAAGCCCAATTCCGCCCTGCGAAAGATTACCCGTGTCCGCTTGTCGAATGGCAAAGAAGTAACCGTGTATATTCCGGGTGAAGGCCATAATCTCCAAGAGCACTCGATCGTCTTGGTGCGCGGAGGCCGTGTTCGCGACCTGCCCGGTGTGCGATACCAAGTTGTCCGCGGTGCCCGTGATACGCTGGGAGTGAATGGTCGCAAGCGGTCACGCAGCCGTTACGGTGCTAAGAAGTCGTAGTTTCCTCAAAGTTAAACGCTTGGAAGAAGTTGATCACGTATGGGACGTATTACCGCTAGTCGCAAGCAACTGAAGCCCGATCCCCGACATGGTTCGTTGTTAGCTGCCAAGTTTGTGAACTGCTTGATGCATGATGGCAAGAAGTCGGTCGCTTACGACGTTTTTTACAACGCGCTGGAGATCATCTCCAAGAAAATCGCCGATCGGGAGCCGATCGAGGTATTTCATCAGGCCCTGGATAATGTCAAGCCGCACATCGAAGTTCGCTCGAAGCGGGTCGGTGGTGCTGCCTACCAAGTACCGATGCAGGTCAACCGGGCTCGGCAACAGTCGCTCTCGATTCGCTGGATTTTGATTGCTGTGCGGGAGAAAAAAGGGCGTCCCACGGCACAAAAACTGGCTGACGAGCTGGTGTCCGCTTATAACCGCGAAGGCGCGGCGATGAGCCGCCGAGAGAATGTGCATCGAATGGCCGACGCGAACAAGGCCTTTGCCCACTTCGCGTGGTAGTTTTGCAGTCTTGAATGGCCGCGCAGATTCGTCGAGTCTGCGCGGCTTTTTTTGTGCGCGAGCACGATTCGCGCCCCAGGCGGCACCACACCGGGTGCTGCCTCCAACGATTAGCGACAGGTAGTTCTCGAACATGTCTCGCAAACTGGAAAAAATACGAAATATCGGCATCATCGCTCACATTGACGCCGGCAAGACGACGGTGACCGAGCGGATGCTCTTCATGAGCGGTGCCAAGCATCGGGCCGGCGAGGTCGATAAGGGGACCACGACCACGGACGACGACGCCGAGGAACAAGAGCGAGGCATCACGATCTACTCCGCCTGCGTGACGTTCGATTGGCGAGACGTGCATATTAACCTGCTTGATACGCCTGGCCATGTTGACTTCACGGCCGAAGTCGAGCGCTGCCTGCGAGTGTTGGATGGGGCTGTGGTAGTGTTCAGTGCTCGCGAGGGAGTGGAGGCCCAGAGTGAAACGGTTTGGCGTCAGGCGGACCATTACCAAGTCCCCAGGATCGCGTTCATCAACAAGCTCGACCGCGAAGGTGCGGATTTCCAGGCGGTTTTTGACGAGATTGCCAGTCGCCTACAAGGAAATCCACTCGCCATCCAGATTCCTGTCGGGTCCGGCCCAGCCCACTTCGAGAATCCGTTCCGTGGCATCATCGATCTTGTCACGATGAAAATGTTGACCTTCGTTGATAACCAAGTCACCGAGTCGCCGATTCCCGACGAGCAGGCGGACGACGCCGAAATGTGGCGGGATGTGATGCTCGACAGGCTCTATTCGTACAGCGACAAACTGATGGAGTTGGCGCTTCAGGAACAGCCAATTCCCGAATCTTTGCTTCGGGAGGTGATTCGCAGCGCGACGCTGCATCGGCAGATTCAACCGGTGCTTTGCGGTTCTGCCCTGCACTTTATTGGCATTCAGGCATTGCTAGACGCTGTGGCCTACTACCTGCCAAGTCCTGCGGATATGCCCCCCGTGACGGGAGCTGGCGTCGACAAGAAGGGGGCTCCGGTCGACTTACAAAGACATCCTGATCCCGCTGAGCCGTTCTGCGGCTTAGTGTTCAAAGTCATTCCAGCCAAGACTGGCGACTTGTCGTGGATTCGAATTTACTCGGGACAGCTCAAGTCCAACACCCGC
>JBGTHH010001110.1:0-10122 GCA_041746275.1 Pirellulaceae bacterium
GCCGTAGTATTCTTCCACTTTGCGTTTGAATCGATCCAAGCCCCATTCGTGAATCAAGTACTTCAGACGCGCCACTTTGCGGTCGGAACGATTACCAAAATCACGTTGCACCTTGACGACCGCCGTGGCCACCTCGATGGCTTGCTCGGGAGTCACGAACGTCAACTTATGGGCCAAGGCGGGGAACGTCTTCGCCGCGCTGGGCGTCACCCCTTGGCCGCCGCCGACGAGCATGTTGTATCCGCGGATGCGACCGTCCTCGCAAATCGCCATCAACGACAAGTCATGGGTATACATGTCGACGCAGTTGTCGTGGGGCAAACCGATCCCCATCTTGAACTTTCGCGGAAGATAACGCGTGCCATAGATCGGCTCGATTTCGTGACCGGCCGACCCACCGCCCACCAGTTCGTCCTCGCCGGTCTTCAAGTCGCGCAACCACAACTCGTGGTAAGCTCGTGTGCGCGGGGCGAAGTGAGCCGCCAATTGATCCGCCAGCGCCTGCAATTCATCGTGAATGCGGTCGTTGCGATAGGGCGCGGGGCAGCACATTACATTGCGGTTGACGTCGCCACAGGCACCCAACGTAGAGAGCTGCGAGGCATTGATCAACTCGATGGTCTGTTGCAGATTGTCCTTCACGACCCCATGCAACTGCAGGCCCTGTCGGCTGGTCACGCGTAATGTCGAATTGCCGACTTCGTCCGCCAAATCGAGTTGAGCCAGTAGCTGCGCGCTCGTCAGCTTGCCACCCGGAATCTTCGAGCGGACCATGAACATGAAGTCGCGTTTGGCCTTCGCACCGCCGCCACGGGCTCGCGCGTCGCGGTTGTCCTGTTGGTAGGTGCCATGGTGCTTGAGCAACTGAATGCTCTCTTTGCCAAAGTGGTCTTGGCCATCGACCAACTCCTCGGGAATGGCTCCTCGCAACTGTTGGCTGGCTGCCTTGATCTGTTCGACTTCGCTCAGCTTCGACGGATCCCCTAACGGCACGTCTGTGGTTGGCGAAGCGGGTGCGGCGTTCTCAGCTGTCATCGCCTGATTGCGGTGATTACCCGTCGACTTGCTCGTGTTGGCCCTAGCCAGCGCCAAGATGTCTTGCGTACTGATTTCGGATTTCGCGGAAGGCTTCGCCTTGACGGGGGAGGAATTGGCCGCGGGTGTAGCAAGGGCCGACTCTTCGAGGCCCGCACTCAGAGCCGCCAACAGCTCCTTGTAGGCCATTTGCTGAATCGATTCGGATTGAAAGCCGTTGACGGCATTGGCAATAGAAGGCAATTGCCGCAACAACTCTTGAAAGCGATCGTTCGCCATGCGAACTGTCCTTGTGGTTTTCAACGGTGAGGGCTAACAGTACCGCAAACTACTATATCGATAAAGTTTACGAAAGCGGGTTCAAGTCTCGACGGCGCGCGGTAGGGCTGGATTCTCAGATCACTATAACTTCCCTGATCGGCACGGGCCAACTGCCCAGTACAGCGCAAAGCCATTAGAATGTCGATCGTCAAATGGTCGCCTCGCTACTTTCCCGAAAGGTCGGAAATCGTGTCTGCTCGTCTCCTTGATGGAAAAGCGATCGCTCAGGATATTCAGAAAGAAATTGAGTTGGATGTCGCTGCCTTTAGGGAAGTTACCGGTTTTGCTCCCGGTCTGGCCGCCGTGCTCGTGGGAGATGATCCCGCCAGTCAGGTCTACGTCCGCAACAAAGAGCGAGCCTGCGCACGCGTCGGGATGACTAGCCAACTGCATCAACTCCCTGCGGACACCAGCGAGTCCGATTTGCTCGCGCTAATCTCCCGACTCAACGATGCCGCCGAGGTGCATGGCATCTTGGTGCAACTCCCGTTGCCCGCACCGATCCGGGAATCACGCATTTTGGATGCGGTTCATCCGCTGAAGGATGTGGACGCGTTCCACCCTGAAAATGTTGGATTGGTTGTGCAGGGACGCCCGCGTTTTCTCCCTTGCACGCCGCAGGGAGTGATCCAGATCCTGCACCGCAGCGGGATTTCCGTGGACGGGCAGCACGCGGTTGTCGTCGGTCGTAGTGAAATCGTCGGCAAACCGCTCGCGAACATGCTGCTTCAACGCGGCTCGCCGCTCGGAGCCCAAGCCGCCAACGCGACCGTCACCATCTGCCATAGCCGCACGTTGAACTTGTCCGAGATCACTCGGCAGGCCGATATCCTGGTCGCGGCAATTGGTCGCGCTGAGTTTGTCACGGCGGACATGATCAAACCGGGGGCAACGGTGATTGACGTCGGGATCAATCGTATAGCGGATGGGTTGGTCGGCGACGTGGACTTTGAAGCCGCACGAGAAGTCGCCGGAGCAATCACTCCGGTGCCAGGTGGCGTCGGGCCTTTGACCATTGCGATGTTGTTGTTGAACACGCTCGCCGCAGCACGCCTGCAAACCGCCGGTTGACTCAGGTTTCCTGACGTCGCTCCGGCAACCTAGAAATTGATTCCCGATTTAGCGGAACGGCGCAAGCCGTCCGGTCTCGCAAAACCGGTGGGCTTGCACCCAACCGCTACTTTCGATTTGCCGAACTTATTTCGGGGCAGACACCTACGCTGGCAAGTCGTCAAACGTCGGTCGCCAAAATGGCAGTTGCGGGAAGAGCGTGCGGGCTGCCTCGCTCGCCACGCGGGTCGAAGCCAGAAGGCGTCCCGAGGCCACGGCTTCGGCGACATCCAAATGGCCAAGCAGGAGCTTGGTCAGTCCATTTCGACCGCACTCGATATAGCTTCGGCCCAACTTGTCAGCGATGAACTTCACCGTGCGCGGACGCACCGACAGCAAGTAGCGTTGTCCGTCGACGAGCAGGCCAAGTTCACACGGCAGGCTGAGCTCCGCCGCTTTGGCTCGCTGATATAGGCTGTCGAGGGAGGCTACGAGGAATTTTCGCGGATCCACCATCTTAATCACAGTCACCTCGCCACTATCTGATTCGTGATAACAGCGTTGCCCTCCCGCGTCGGCCAGGATTTGGTGCAGCGGATCGTTCGGAGCGGCGTCTAATCGTACATGGTGCAAGTCGTGCTCGATCGCATCGCCGCAGGCACGCGCCAACAACTGTTGCGCGGCATCGGGCTGATGCCCTGCAGTAATCAGTTCCACAATGCGTCCCTCGCGCATTACCGCATAGCCGACGATCGGCGAGAGCGCGTCGTTCAGCTCCATCTTGTCCGGACCTTCGATCGCTACGTAAATCCGATCGTAAGCCCGGCGGCTGATCAACCATTGCCAGTAGGCGTCACTACGCACCAACGGACCATGCGCCGCACGCGTCTGTTCCTCATAGAGCCGAGTTAACGCGGCCAACTCGACATGGCGCCACATCCGGATGTTTAGGGGGATTGCCTCGGGAGCCAATGGATCACGCGGTGAAACGGGGCGATCGTGCAACCGTGACAGGATGTCCCGCGCCCCGGCGGTCGAATAGCTATGACGCGTGCAAATCGTCCAGCCGTGTCGGACAAAGAAATCGGGATCGCGCGTTCGCAAAAACCCCAACTGCGACCCACTTGAAACCAGCGCTCTCTCCGCGGCCTGCAGCAACGATTCCACGCAGTTTTGCTCGCGATACTCAGGCAAAACCACGAGATCGCTGAACACCGAGACCGGCAGCACCATATTCCCAAAGTGCATGGAGCGGTGCGTCATGCGGACATGCGCGAGAACCTGTTCGCGTTGTTTGACCAACAGACGATCGCACGGTTCGTAATAGGGATCGTCCAACTGAGCATGGAACTCGGCCGCCGAAGGTTGATGCGAAACGCTGACCAACAGCTCGTGAATGAGGTGGTGATCGCCCGCTCGCGCCGGGACAACGCGAAGTGACTGGTCTACACCAAAGTAGACCGGTGGGATCAGTGCGTTCACTGCAGGCGGAGTCGCATGGCGAGCGTCCTCACGCGACAACACTTCCGAACCGAATTCTGGAGGCGTGGTCCGAGTTTGATTGCTTAAAGCGGCGGTCGAAGTCATGGCTTAGCATCCCTTCTGAAAGGTCGAGCGATCCCTCGAGCTCTACGTTAACTCGTCTAACTTATAATTCTTTCCTTAAATGTCCAGTAGGAAAGGCCGCAAAGTTTCCTCTGGAAACAAAACGAACGAGTATTCCCGCGAGCCGAGCACCTTGGCGATCCGTAACTGCTGCCGCACACGCTCGTGTTGACGCAGCAATTCGGCGCGTCGTTCGGCGACCAATGGCTGCAGGGCTTCGTTCGCGGAAGTGAACTTCTGGAAGTGTCGTGGATCTTGATCGACTTGCCGAGTCGCCTCGATCAATCGCAGCTTCGCGGACACAAGCGCCTCGCTGTCCGGCGTGACCGGAACGTGTCGCTGTGGATTAAATCGCAAGTCCCGCAACAGGACTTGGACGTCGCGCAGATCCAGTTTGCTGACGGAAGCCTGCGGAATCGGCAGCTTCGCGGTTCCACTGACCGTCACATAGGGCGGCGCGGAGCGGCCGAAGAAACGTTCCACAATCGTATCCGTCAACTGATCGTACTTCGCGCCGCCAATCCCGTGAATGAACAGGTCACACAGAAACATGCGAGCGAAGGTCGTCGTCAGTAAGGCTCGCGAACGCACCTTGAGACCTCGGGCGGTGTACTCCCGCAACTGCTCGACGGCACGTTCCCCCAAACCGTCGCTCGTCAACGACAACCGCACGCGCAGTCGCTGGCGATCCGTCATCTCCAGACCATTTCGTCGATGGCGCACGAACATGCGCCGGCGTTGTGGTGCGTCGGTCGACCAGAGCCAAAAGGGGGCTTCAAGCCAACCGTCTTCCGTCGCGAGGCTTGGCACCGGATGCGTCTGACTACGGACGTGATGAATCCGTCGATACTCCTGCAACGAATCGTTATAGATCTGTTGGAAACGGTCGAGATGAGCCAACACGTGGACCGTGAACCAGCGAAACGCCGTACTATCGCAAACGGAGCTCCACGGCAGTTCCCAGGTTTGCAGGCCCCAATCGGCCTCCAAGCGATGCCTTGCCTGGGCAAGACACTGCCCCAGCTTCGCGCCGCTCCGTAGGGCTTCAACTGCGGCGGGCCAAAGCTTGGGAAGCAAGGGGGCGTCAACAAGAGGAGCGAGCTGGCCGCACGCCGCTTCCGCGAACTTGGTGAACTGGTCGGCATCCAGCACGGATCGCTCTTCGTGAGGCAGCTCCTCAGTCGGCCGATCAAACGGCACGAACTCGACATGCGGTTCGTGAAGGTCTCCTGTCGGCACCCGTAGTCCCGCGCTGCGTAGCGTGTCGTTATCGATCAGCACGTTGATGGCAACGGCGCGATGCTCGCGAGCCAGTTTGGCGAGATAGAAATTCTTCAGCCAGACCCCGGGATGGTACAGCTCGGGCTGATGTCCGGTCATCATGACCGGCACGTCGGACGAGTTGGCGCACGTCGCGACATCGCGGTAACGAAGCGTGTAGGCTTCCGATTCGGTTAGCAGATGCTGTCGGGCCTGAGCGAACAGAGCTCGCCACGAGCTTCCTTGACAGTCGTACTCCCAGTCTCGCGCCGCGCCGATGTTCGACTTGAGTAGACATGCAACCTCGGCCGGTGGAGGATCGATCAGAGTTTCGCCGTGTTCATTCGGAGCCCGCAGCCGATGATACTGGATCGCGCCCGCCGAGCGGTTCATCCGGCGTTCTCGCCGCAGTTGGAGAGCGCTAATCGTTCACTGTCACCACCCACCGCGGCGATGCTGCGATCGAGCACGAGGTGGTAGTACTCCAGTCGTGTGGCGGCGTCGTCCAGCACGCCACCAAAGGACCGCTTCTCGTCCAGGTAGATCAAGGGCACCGGCAGTTCCGTGATTCGCAAGTCCGCGTGGGCCGCCTGGACCCATAATTCGAGCGGCATGGCGTAGCCGTTCTCGGTCAAATTCAACACGCGCATCGCTGCCACGCGATAGGCTTTGAAGCCGCAAAACGCATCGGTCAAACACAGTCCCAGGCGACGATTGAGTTCGGCGGTGACCTGTTCGTTGATCCGTCGGCGTTGCGTGGGTGGTTCGCTATCGCCAGCAAACCGCTGGAGATACCGACTTCCCGAGACGATATCGACATCGCGGCAGGCCATCGCGAAGCGCGGAATCCGCTGTGGCTCGTGTTGGCCATCGCAGTCAATCGTCACCACGACCTCGTACCGTTCACGCTGTGCGAAGTCGAATGCCGTGTGCAGCGCCGCTCCGTAGCCTCGATTCGCGGGGTGCGTCACCACTTGAATATCGGTCCGCCGCGCGAGCAGTTCGGCTGTGCCATCGGTCGAGCCATCATCGACGACCAAAATGTGCTCGCTATATCGCCGCACTTCGTCCAGCACGCGTTCGACATGCTTCACTTCGTTATAGACCGGTAATGCGGTTAGCCAGTTTTGAGACATGCCGAATCCGAACAGGGGTGTGGAGGGTCTCGGAACCATCGTATTCTAAGTGAGCTGACAAGGTAGTCAACGCACGCGTTAGGGGCCTGGGGGACGTGACGAAGTGGAATCTTGCGCCGACGGGCGTTACACTCAGCATATCCCGCAGCCCAAATGTCTCCCTCATGAGGACTCGGCGATGTTCTTCCCATCACGTTGCACGACGCCTCGTGCCGCAACTGCCCAATCGGCAGGGTGCGGACGGCCCGAGGCTGTGAAAAAATGGGACTGGCTCCGAGTGAATGTTGGTGTTTTGCAAGGATTTCACGTAGCTGCGAGGTGCCTGTCCCAATTCTTTCACAGCCTCTCCGGAAAAGTGAATAGCCTGACCGCGAGGTTTCGTGTTTTTAAAGGAGCTCGAAATGGTGCCTACACCCCGTGACGAGTCCAAGACGTCTGACACAACGGGCGGATGTGAGCGTGCCCTGCGCGTGCTGTTGGCGGAGGATAGCCTGGTGAATCAACGCATGGTCGTGGGCTTCTTGGAGCGAGCGGGTCACCATGTGACCGTGGCCGCCAATGGACAAGTCGCGCTCGCGCATTGGGAGCAAACCCCGTTCGACGTCATCTTGATGGATGTCCACATGCCAGTCTTGGATGGGTTGGCGGCGACCGAGCTGATTCGGCAGCGCGAACGCGAATCGTCCGAGCACATCCCGATTATCGCGCTGACGGCGAGCGCGGGGCCCGAGGACATGGTGCGCTGCCTCGCGGCGGGGATGGACACTTTCGTGACGAAGCCGGTCGATGCGCAGGCGCTGTTCGTCGCGCTCGCCGCACAAACACAGCATCCGGCCCACGACGAGGTGGCAAACGCCGACAATCCTCCGCCCAGCCTTCCCTTGACGACGGAGATCGTCGATTTTGAGGAGGCTTTGAAGTTGGTTCCCGGTGGTGTCCACGTGTTGCGCGAGCTGGCGGAAATCTTCCTCGTGGAATGCCCCAAGCTCGTCAACGATCTTCGGAAAGGGCTGGCGGACTCGAATGCGGAAGCCGCCCACCGCGCCGCCCATACACTGAAAGGTGCCGCCCGCATCCTGGCCGCGCGTCGACTCGCCGAAGTCGCTGGTGACATCGAACGCTTGGCAGGCAAGCACCAATTGGTCGAAGTTCAGTCACGGGTCGGTGAACTGGAAGCGATCGTTACGCAGACTTGTTCCGTCGTTAAGGACTGGCGGAGTTGACGTGTGCCGATCAGAATGGGCTGTAACTACCACCTTCGAGTTTCTGCCTGTCAGAACGCTTCAAACTCGGTGTCGATACGCCAAGCTCCTTGAGCAATTGTTGGACCTGCTTGTGAACTTCAGCAGTATGTTTGACGACGATCATGTTCTCCAGCAGTTCCACGAAGTTGCCATCGGCGACTCTCCACGTCCCGGGCGAGCATTCACGTTGGATTAGTATCGTTAGACGCCTCGCCGATTGAGGATTCATATACACTGGATACGATCGAAGGGGGGCTACGAATGGGTCCGACGTATCCGGTTGTTGCTCGACGCTTAACGCGTTGCGGGTTGCGGCACCGCGAAGCTGGTCCAGCATCTCGGAAATCTGCTCGTGGATATCTTCGGATTGGCTGACAACCAAAGCCTGTGTGTCGCCCAACGTGGTGATGTCGCCCGCTCCGCCAACGTGAGCCCAATGGTCGGTTGCAATCGATCTCATGATGACCTCCCGCAAGGCCGTGAGTTCGTCCGAGATGGGACTTTCACCTTGAGTCGGCAGCAAGTCACCCACGGGGTAAAGACCAATCAGCGTCTTCTCTTCGAACATTTCACGCGTCGTGATTGTCAGAACCTCATCGCGAACGATGAACGTCAAATCGAGCCCCAGTAGCAGCCGTGATAGGGCGTCTCGCAACGGAAGCGATTGGAACTCGCCGCTCACCATCGTTTGGCTGTCGATCCCGACTTCTTCGAGCGCAAGGACATCGACTAGGATCGGCATCGCCATCTCCGACGAGATTTGTTCGATGGCGTCAGTGAGCGGTGTATCGACAAATGTCGCCGTTAGCGGCACAGCCAAGGCGGCTCGAATCTTCGCGTTTCCTGGTGGTTCGAGCAGGATGGCGGGAAGCTCGGCTCCGTGTGCCTCGCGTTGTGCGGCGACCAACTCACGCCAAGCCTTCAATAACAACTCGATCTGCTCATGGACATCGGTTGTCTGCGTGACGATCAACGAGCCCCACAAGTATTCGACCGTTCCTGGACCACCCACCTGCCGCCACGATTCGGGGCTGATGACAGTTTGAATCGCTTTGGCCATGTTACTGTGGTCGTGAGGTTGTTCATCACGAATCGACGCCGCCGGCAACAAGTCATTGATCGGATACACCCTGGTCTCGATGCCTACATTTTCAAGCGATGTAATCCATAAGGCTCCATACCGCACCGTGTAAGTTAGGTTCAGGTCGCTGAGCGCGACACGCAAGAATGACCGCAGCGAAATCCGTTCAATATTCCGCGTGATCAAAGTCTGGGTATCGACACCGATGTCGTCGAGCGCGCGTGCATCCAAGACAATATCTATCCCCGTAAGATGCTGGAGATCCTGGACAACGTCCAACAGTGGTTGGTCTATGTACAACCAGTCATCCACCTTTTCCAGCGCGGCCGCGATACGCTCCGATGCCGTCATGGATGGACTGGCTGTCGCCGCAGGTTCCTCCGCGGCCAGCGCACCAAGCCAACCTAACGTGGCGACTCCCCAACACACGACCAGCAGACGCACGGATAGCCTGGATGTTATGAACATCATGAAACGTTCCCTTTCGACGAGGCCCCTGCTGGAACGTCCACTGTACTCGGTATGGGAGCGCATTCGCAAACGTTTTTTGCGAAACGCCCTGACAGTCGGAGTTTTTCACGAGCAGCAAACGTTCTTCAACGCGAACGATGCCTACTTCACCAGCCGCCAGGACACTGGTCAAAGTACCGACGCGACTCTCGACTAACGCTCGAGTTCCGATGGCACAAGCGAAATGGTCTGCTGGTGAGCGAGTACGACCTCCGTGAGCTCGGCGATCACGTGCTCGTTTTTCGCCGCCACGTTCCACTTCTCGCCCGGATCATGTTCCAAGTGAAACAACAAGGGAGGATCGTGGGTGACAGGAGCCTGAGCACCGGGACCGTACGCGTCCTGGGTCTTCAGATGCATTTTCCACGGTCCCTGGCGGATCGCCATCAACTGATAGGCACGGTAATACGTCAGGTATTCCCGCGAACTCGGGCCGGTGCCGTGCAGGACCGGCGTTAGATCGTGACTGTCCAACACCCGATCGTTCGGCAAATCAATGCCCGCGAGTTGGTGCATCGTCGCGAAGAGATCCATGGTGCTGGCGACATCGTGACTGATGCGATGGGGGGCGATGTGGCCGGGCCACCAAGCCAACGTCGGCACGCGCATGCCGCCTTCCCACGTGCTGCCCTTGCCGTCGCGCAGCAGTCCGGCCGAGCCTCCTTGTTCATCAAAGGTCAGCCAAGGCCCGTTATCGCTGGTGAAAAACACGAGCGTCCGTTCATCCAGCTTCAGCTCGCGCAGCGTGTCGAGCACACGGCCCACGCTCCAGTCGATCTCCTCGATCACATCTCCATACAGACCGCGGCGACTGCGATCGACAAATTCCGGGGAGCGAAACAACGGCACGTGCGGCATGCTGTGAGGCAAGTACAGCAGG
>JBGTHH010001111.1:0-21289 GCA_041746275.1 Pirellulaceae bacterium
CAGACCATGCTAATGTGACTCCGTCGTTGGGTACGGCAAAGCCGGGATCGGTCGCGGTCCCACTGACTTGAATCGCCGTCCCTTCCAGACGTACCGAGCTGATGCTGACGATGCTGGGCGTGGGAGCGACGTTAGCGACCGTGATCGTCTGCTCGACCGAAGTGCTGGCGCTGTCCTTATCGGTGGCGGTCAGCACAATGCGGTAGCTGCCGTTGTCGTTGGGCATGAAGCTCCAGTCGCTGCCGGCGCCGGTGGCAAACGCCGTTTGGCCGCCATTTTTGAACACAGACCATGCTAGTGTGACTCCGTCGTTGGGCACAGCAAACCCGGGATCGGTCGCGGTCCCGCTGACTTGAATCGCCGTCCCCTCAAGCCGCACCGAACTAATACTTAATAGTGTCGCAGTCGGCGCAACGTTCGCTACGGTGATTGTTCGCTCAGTCGAATTACTGACGGTTCCCGGCACCGACGCGGTCAAAACGATGCGGTATTGCCCATTGTCATCGGGCTTGAAGCTCCAATCTCCGCCGCTGCCACTGGCGTACAAGTTGTTCCCCTTAAACACATTCCATGTTAAGGAGACGAAATCGGAGACGACAGGTTCGGACGGAGATCCGATCACGCCTCGGACCGGTATCGAAGTTCCCTCCAGTCGCGTTTCGCCAACTTCGGTAATGAATGGGAGCGGTGCAACCACCGACACGAATCGGTTGATCGCGGTTTGGGCACCATCCAGACCGGAAACGGTCAAACGAATGGTATGGTTCCCCGAGAATCTTGGTGTGAAACTTGCCGACTCCCCTGTCGTCACGATCGGGGCGCCGATGGGCGGGAAGATCGTCCAGGTGTAATTGAGTGGTTCGGGCGTGGGATAAGAAGCAGTCGCTGAAAGGCTGGCCGGTACTCCGACCATAATGAGTTCCGGCAAAATCACCGACGTGACCGAAGGGGCAACATCGGCAATCAGCATTTCAGTCGAGATGGTTGCGGAACCGTTTATCGAACTTGCCGAGAGGTTGACTTGATAGATGCCAGCACGGGTCGGAACGAACGATGCATTCGCCCCGGTCCTGGTGGTTGGTTCTCCTTTACCGGCCGGTGGCGTGATCGTCCAAGTCAAAATCACCGGAGCGCCCTGGACATCGGTGGCAGATCCGTTCAACAGGACGGCAGTGCCCTTGGCTCCTGCCGAGGGGACACCGAACGTTTGAATGGAGACGGTCGAAGCGAACACCGCAAACGATCCCGATCGAGTCGTCTTGCCATCATCCTTGTCAGCAACTTCCAAAACCACTTGATGCACTCCAGCAACCGTCGGTGCATAGTTTGCATTCGACCCGGTCACGGTGACGGACTGGTTGTCGGAATTGGTGATCGTCCAAGTGTATTGCAATGTGGCAATGTCGCCGGGAACGTCCGTGGCCGCTGCGGAGAATGGAACCCCAAATCCGACATAACCACGCTGCGGAATGTTTAACGACGTGATGGTCGGTGCCACGTTACCCACGCTGAATGTCGCCGTACGGGTCGCTTGGCCATTATCCTTGTCACTGACGACAACACTTGCGAGATAGTTACCACTATCGGTGAGCGGCACGTCCACGATACGCCCGGTGAAATACAGCAGGTTGCCGTCCGGTTGCGTGATGGTCCATGCGTATTGCAGCGTCGGCACGTCGTCGGCCACGTCGCTCGCCGGTGGAACCGACAAGCGTACCGTCTGGCCTTCCAACAGCGTCTCGGTTGGAACCACGATGTCCTGCAGCACGGGATCAGCATTGACAACCGAGATGGTTCCCGCCGCTTGAGTCGTTGTGCCGCCATCGTTATCAAAGACCGTCAATTGGACCGAGTACACGCGGTTGTCAGGGGGCGTGAAGGTGGCGTTTGCCCCCGCCCGAACAATCACGTTATCTTCAGCCACATTGTCATCGGCGTCCGGCTCGCCCGGCCAGCTGATGGTCCAGCGGTAGTTGAGCGAATCGTTCGGGCCGGGATCGAACGCCGAAGCGCTCAGCACCATCTGTACCCCTTCCACCCCGGTTGTCGGAACACTGACCGAGGTGATGACGGGAGGCAGATTACTCACCAGAACGTCCGCAACGCGCGAGTCGCTGTCTCCGAAGCGATCGGTTACAGTCAGCCTCACGAGGTATTCGTCGTTATCCGGCCAAGTGAACTGAACTTGGCGTCCTGGCAGCGTCGCAATCACCGACCAGGCGTGAACCGGCTGATTGTTGACCAGCGTGATCACGGGGCCTTTACGTCGTACGGTCCACTGATAGGAAAGCCCCTCTTCGCCGTCGACCGAGCTGGCATTGGCGGAGAAGCTTGATGTCTGGCCCTCGAAAGCCGTCGCGGGAACGATGAAGTCATTGCTCTGTGAACCGATCGAAGGCGGAGTGTTTTCGACCTCCAGCACCGCGACTCTTTGATCCTCCCCACCGTCTTTTTCGGAGACGACCAAAATCACGTCGAACAATCCGCCGTAGGGAGTGAACGTGAAGGACGTACCGCTGCCGGACTGGGATGTGACCGTTTGGCCGGTTTCCCGGTCTCGCACCGTCCACGTGAACGTCAGCGGATCGAAAATCCCGGCAGGATCGGTGGCCGTCGCGGTGAAGGTGACCGCTTCTCCGCTGGTCCCGGTTTCCGGACCATCGAAATCGGTAATCGTCGGGGCGACATTCGCGACATCGATCGTCCGGGAATAAGTGGACGTTGCTCCCTGCGGATCGGTTACGCTTAACGTTACCAGATAGAGTCCGTTGTCCGACGGTGTGAAGGAAGCACTGCTGGAGCTGAGGAACTCGTAGCCGATCGCGCCGGGGGCTCTGACAACATGGGTCCCGAGTCCCGTGATCGATTCCAGGCTCACCTGGGCATCGGACACGATCAGCAGCGCGGTCGCGGTAGCTGTTCCGTTGACCGAAGTCGTGGTGACGGAGAGCGAGTACGTGCCGTCACTATCGCGAACCAGAGCAATCTCGTCGCCGCTCAAAGTAACGATCTCGTCATCCGGCGAGGTGATCGTCCAAGTGGTCGTCACGTCGGCTCCGAGGACGTCGGTTCCGAAAGCGGAGAGCCAAACGACATCGGAGTCCTCTTCATCCGGAGTTGCGACCAAGTTGAGGATCGCCACCGGGGAAGGAGTAAATTCATGTTGATGAACCGTCGCCCCATTGCGCGATACGGTCCACGAGAACTTTAGCGGTTCGTATCCTACCGCCATGGATGCAGCGGAGGCCGAGAGGAGAATCGGAGTTCCTTCTTGACCGATCGATGGAATCGAGACCGGGCTTTCCGAAGCAAGTCGCCACGTTGTCGCGCCGCCCAATGCATCTAAATCGACCGGAGACAAAGTCATCCGTGTTCCCACGACGCCATCGGGTCCGATCACATTCTTGATGTCAGCCAGCGTCAAGGTGCGAACGGGGCCTGTAAATTGGAAATCGATGAAAGATGCATCCTCGAAAGTCACCAGTTCGACGCGATTGACGCCTGCTTCGAGCCCGGACAACACCACGGTGTAATCGTCGGGGGCCAGTTGGTGGTCGAAGGTTAACGTCCAGGTCGCAGCATACCCATTGCTATCCGGGTTGACGGCTTCGACCGCGATTGGGGGCTTCACCGTGCCTTGGGACCCAACCACTTGCACGATTCGGCTCAACCCCAAGCTATGAACCGGCGTTGAGAGCACAATATCCACTGTGTCAGAGGGGTCGGATAGTTCGACGGACACGTACGTGCGGGGGACGATCAACTCGACGGTGTAAACGACGTCTGCCAAAAACGTGTAGACGGGGAACACCGGAGATGCATTGGCCACCGTTACCGAGAGGGTATTGGATGGATTGAGGAAGGTTCCTTCGTTGTCGGTTAGCTCAGTAACCGTAACCAGAGTCGTCCCGCTTTCGGGAACACTCAGATAGGTATGAGAAACTTCGCTCGTATCGCCGGACACCGTTTCGATCGTCCCGTCACCCCAGTTGATCACCAGGAAAGTGACCTGATCCAGACCGGGATCGAAAACGGACAGATTCAGGACAAACGACTGCTGAGCGCCCTGGGTTGTGTACAGGGTCGGCGCAGCGAGGGTGACCACGGGAGCGACGTCATGGACGACGATCGTCGTATCGGCGGTGACATCACCGCCCGGCGTGACCGCCCTCACGCTGACCACGTACTGCGTCCCACCGATCGCGCCGTCGGCATAGGCGTGCGTGAACGTCTGGCTCGCCTGGCCGTTCCATTCATAGGTTTCGGTCGTGCCATCGCCCCAGACGATCCACCACTGGGAAATCTCCACTCCGCCCGGATCGCTGGCGGTGACCGTCAGGCTGGCCGTCTGGCCCTCGTCGATCGGCTCAACGGGAGCCAAGGTCAGTGCGGTGGGGACATCCGCCACAAAGACATTGGTTACAGCCATATAGTTCCCAGCCGGAGTAACGGCGGTGACCCGGATCGGATAGATGGCTCCGCCGCTGGTATAAACGTGCTGGAAGGTCTGGGTCGCTTCATTGTTCCAGGCCAGGGTTTCGGTCGTGCCATCGCCCCAGTTGATCTGCCACCCGGTAACGTACAGCCCGCTCGGAGCTGTAATCTCGACCGTCACGCTGGCGGATTCACCCTCGTTGATCGAGGCGACCGGCTCAATGGCCAGTGTCGCCGAGATGTCATCGACGGCCACCGTGGTCGTCGCGGTGACTTCGCCGCCCGGCGTGACCGCCGTCACGGCAACCGGATAGGTCGCGCCCCCGAAGGCATACGTGTGGGTGAACGTCCGGTCGGACTCGTTGTTCCCGGTGAACGTGTCGACCGATCCATCGCCCCAAGCGACCTGCCACTCGGTGATGGTCAAGCCGCCCGGGTCGCTCGCCGTAACCGTCACGCTCGCCGTCCCGCCCTGGATGATTGGGGCGACCGGGGCGATGGTCAATGTGGTTGGCACGTCGATGACGGTGAACGCGCTCAGCAGCACGCGGACGCCGCCGTCCTTGTCAGAGAGCAGCGCTCGGACCGTTCTCACCCCGTGCGTCGCTACGGCTTCCGCCGGGACGTCGATAGCCAGGCCAGGCTTGCCGGTTGCGGTGGCAAGCGGCGTTGCGTCTTCGGCGTAGTCGCCGTCGTAGAACTCAAGCATCACGGTCGCGGTGGCCGCGGTGTCTGCCGGGGCTGGGTCGGAGTAGTTCGTCAGCGTCACCTTCACGGCGCCGGACGGACTTCCCTCATTCACACTCGTCGTGCTCAGAGACAAAGCCCCGGTTGGCGCGACGTTATGGACCGTGACCAAGACCGGTTGACTGTTGGCCGGGAACTCGGCTCCTGCGTCATCCTTGTAGACCGCTTGCACTTTGAGGGTGAACGTCCCGTTGTCGATTACGCCCAGATTGTTTAATTGTGCCCAGGTCTGGTTGATGGTGTCGGTGGTTGTGGTGACCGTGGTGGTCGCCGCGCCCACCGTGAAGCTCCAAACGTATCGAACCGGGCTGCCCAGGTGGGCGGCCGTGGCGGTGAAGCCGTCTCCTTCGTCGATATCCGCCGAATATTCTCCGATTGCCACGCTGCCCTCGCCGGGACGGACTTGCACGATGATCGTTTTCGTCGTGTCTCCGTCTTCGTCGGTCGCCGTGACAGTGACCGTGAAGTCGCCGACCCGGGTGTAGCGATGGGTCACGCCGACGGCGTCGGCGCCGTACACGCTGATGTTCGGCGCGCCGGCGGTTGCGTCGCCCCAGTTGACCGTCCACTTCTGCACCCGGTCGTTGCCGGGATCCGTGGCCGAAAGCGAAAGGGTGAACGGCACGCCAAGAGTCGCGGAGTTAGGCCCGACGGTCAGCGTCGGCGGAGTGTCGAAAACGCTCAACAGGGCCGTCGCGTCGGCCGATTGCTGGAAGACCTGTCCGCCGAACTGAACCGCGTTCTGGGTAGTCGTCGCGCGAACGGCGATCGGGTATCGCCGCGGCGTGTCGTTTATGAGCCGCCCGTCACCGTCGTCGATGCCCAGCCCACGCAGTTGCTGCCAAGTCAGCGTCACCACGGCGCCCGTTCGTTCACCGAACACTCCATCCCCATCCAGATCCCAGGCATAGGTGACGTTCGATTGATTGCTCGCATCGGTGGCCGTCAGCTGAACGCCGTCCCCCTCGGCGAGCCGGCCACTCGATTTGACCGATCCGTCGGGGTTCAGCACGGTGACCGTAAATGACGGCCGCGGGGCGGCGATCAGGAACACCTGCTGACTTGTCCCGCTCTTGTTCAAATTCGTGAACGTGACATCCCCGAAGCCCGTCAGCTTGATGGTGTCGGCCGTTGTGGCCGTGGCGTTGGCGAAGCTCGCTCCCTGGCCGTCGTAGATCAGGGCGTCGCCGGTGAAGCTCGATCCGGCTCCGGCAGCCAGATTGCCGTTGACGGTTACCGTCGAAGTCGTGGGAACGCCCCGGCCGCGGACATTGACCACGTCGATGTCCCCCGCAGTGTTCACATTGACCGTCGCATTGGTGTTGGTCGGCAGATTCTGCACGATCACCCGGTCATTTCCACCGCCGGCGGAGACGGTCAGGGTCGACGTGCCGGCGCCAGCTGAGCGGTCAATCGCCTGGTTGATCGTGACCGTGTCGTCCCCAGCACCGGCGTTAATCGTCAAGCTCGTTCCGCGTGGACCGACATCGGAGACGGCGATCGTGTCGTCGCCGCCGCCAGCGTTGACGGTCACCGGAATGGCGGGACTGGTGATGAGCCGAATCAGGTCGTCCCCGTCGCTGGCGTTCAGCGTCAGCGTCTCGACGCCGGTAAACGTCGTGCGCAGATTGATCGGCTGGGCGGCACCGACATCGGCGATGTCCAACAGGGCGAACCCGCCGTTGGCCCCGAACTTGCCGGCCGCGCTGGCGACGACGAGCTTTTGCCCTCCGTTGGCGGCGGTTGCCGCGAACAGGGCGGTCGGCTGGTTGATCCCAGTGACGGTTCGCCCGTCAATCACAAACTGAACGAACGTCAACAGCCCGGTCTCCGCATGCCGCGTGAAGACAGCGATGCCATTGTCGCCTGCTCCGGCGACAAACACGTACTTCCCGTCCTGGCTCACCGTGACCGCCGTTGCCCCGCCGAGACCGCGCACTCCCGCGACCCCGTTGAGGATCGTTTGCCGCAACGTGATTCCGGATGAGGTCTGCTTCAGCACATACAGCATGCCGTCTCCGCTGACTGCGTAAACGTCAAGACTGCCCACAGCACCGGCCACCGCCAGATCGGTGACGCCGGACAGCCCGGACGCCGTGAAAAGCGGGGCCAAGTTGTTGGTGTCGAAGGTGCGGATAGTCGCGCCATGATCAGCGATCACGGCAACGGTATTGCCGATGAAGCGGATGCCGGTCATTCCGGCAAGTCCGCTTTGGGTTGCCTGCACGGCGCTGACCGACGTCAAGTCAGCCGACACGTTGTACCGGCGTAGCGTCGTGCCGGTCATCGTGATCAGCCGACCATCGGCCTCGGAGTAGGCCATTCGCGTGACGCCCAGGAACTCATCGCGGGCGATCTGGGACTGAATACGCGTTGTGCTGGCGTAGGTGGTGACGCCGCCGGTCGTGGTGTCCGTCTTGGTAGTCTTGAAGGTGGTCAACATGCCGCTGACCGGCGAGACAATGGCGGCGTACTGATTGCCGCTTGCGTCTTCGCTAACGATGATGGCGGGCGAGTCGTCGAACGAGCCGATCGGCGCCTCGTAGCCGTCGAAGATGGTGGTCCACGTATCGGCTTGGGTGTCGTACACGCCGAACGACTTCTGGGCTGTCGAAAGGGCGTAGAGGAAGCGGCCATCGGGGCTGACGGCCGACGTGGTCACGCCCGACAATCCGCGGGTGATGACGTCGCCTTGCGACAGTGTCATCCCCACTCCGCTGGACGGCGTCACCGGAGCAGATGATAGTGTGTTTTGTTGCGCGAATCGAGTTACGGTGTACAGGAATCCACTGGCGAGGGCTCGACCAGTCGCCGCGTCGTGTGAACTGGACGTCGCGTCCAATTTTAAGGCGGCATCCATGGGCGTAGGCAGTGAAGTGGCAACCCAGGCACCGTTTGCGCCGGGTGCAGTAGACCGGCGAAACACGAGGGTGTCGCCGTCGCCAAGTGTGATGTTGTTGGCACCGCTACGGACGTAAATGGTACCGCCGCCCTCCGCAGTCTGCACCACGGATGAGACTTGGCCGAACTGCCAAGCATTCGCCTGCCCGCTCGGACTGCCGTAGGTTGCCACGCCGCTGCCGAAAGCATTGCCCGTCCCCATCAGACTTTCGGTCACGGAGATCGAGTTGTCGCGGGCCGCATAGACCTTTTCATTTGAGAAGGCGATCGCCGCAGTTCCATCGGCCCATGCAGAGTAGCCGGTGATCGCGCCATCCGGTCCCAGCGCAAACCGAATAATCAAGGGTTGGCCGAAGGAACTCCTGGCATCTAGGTAAGCACTCGTCCCATCCGGGCTGAAGCGGAGGGCGAACGGAGCGGTTAACATCACCGGTTCCGGCTGGGGAAAGATCGTGCCTGTGATTGCGAAATCATCGTCACGTGATACGGCATTGCTGCTGGGGGAGTAAGAATAACGCGCTAGCACGACATGATGCTGGTAGACCGTCTCCCCACTGCTGGTTTTGTATTCATAACTTTGTTCAAACGACCACCATTTAATAACGCCATCGTTTGAAACTGGATAACCCACCACGTCCGAAATGTAACTGGTGGTCGAATGTCGCGCAAGCTCGTCTCCCGTGTCGGGGTCATAGAGGACGAAGTCGGTGAGCGGAATAGCCGTCGGGTCGTCGTTATGCAGCGTCTCTACAGCGATGATCCGCGGGGCGCCGGCCGCACCGACAGCCACGTCCGCAAGCTGGAACGAATTGCCCGTCTCTGAAACAGCCACGGACGTGCCATCGGTTGGACCCTGACCCGCCGACAGTGTTTGCCATCGCAGTTCGTTCCCGTTGGCGAACACAACCGTTGTCGTACCGTCCGGCGTTGTCGCCGTGCGGACGCTAGTGAACGACTGGGCCCCAGACTGCACCACCGGGGTTCCCAACGTCGCAGTCATCGGGTCGAACGCGTAATATCGCCGCTCTGGTGTGCTACCGGTTGTCTCCACCACAAGTTCGTTTGTAGCTTGCAAGTACTCGAACCAGGCGACATTCGCAATGCTCCCCAGTTTGTGAATACCATCAGTTCCGAAGACTTCGTCCGCCTCGGTCGCCAGGATGAAGTAGTCGAGTGTAGTACCGGACAGCCCGAATACAAACTTATCGACTTGCTCGGCGCCGGCGCCGACCGAAACGACGCGAATCCCACCGGCGTAAGTTCCAAGGGTGAGTCCGCTAGTATTCTGAATTGCTTCGTGCGCGTGGTATGCGAGGTCGGCACCGCGTTTGAGGATCGTAATTCCGCCACTTGTGCGCTGCGTGAACACATACTCGGAATCATCGCTGAACCAGAGGCCCACAAACGCGTGAGAGAACCAGTCTTCCTGGCTCGTCTGTTCAGGGAGCGTAAGCGAGGCAATGGGGGCACCGATTGATCCGTCCGACGGCACGTTGTCAATGCGGTAGGAACTGAGCAGGGGCGTGCCTGTATGAGGAATGTTGTTCGAGAGATATTGCACCACCACGACAAGTGCCCTTCCGTCGGGACTCACGCCCAGTTCCGTGACCCCGAATGTACCACCCGAGTCTACTGCCCCGCTTAAGGTGATTTGATGACGCTGTGCTAACACACCAGTTAGTGAATCGATTTCGTAAATATGCACCGAAGGGATTGATACCGAATGGGAAACAAATTCGCTCGTCCCGACGTATAGCCATTGGCCATTTGGATGAACGGCCATGGATCTCACGACGCTGTTCCCGGACAATGTCACCTTGTTAAGGTAAGTGAGCCGTCCGTCTGAACCATTCGACCGGAACACCGAAAATGTGTTCTGCATCGAGCCGACTAACGTATTCGGTCTGGAGTACGTGAATAACAGCTTCCCATCGCCGGTCGCGACGACCCGCGACTGGTTGTTTAGGCCGTCTATGGCGTCCGTCAGGATGGCCGGCGTGTTGACCGCCACCTCGCTCTGCTGAAGGACACTTAGCCCTTCGAACACGTCGGTCGTGTTACCGTTGAGTGTGATTTGCAGCGGCCGACTGGGGGAAGATCCCGAAACGGTGAGCGTGTCGTCGGACGATGGGCCACCGAGGATATCTGTGAGTATGGCTCCCTCGGCATCAATAACATTAAACGGAGCCGCGCCCGTACCCGCGGACACCAGCGCCGCTTTGATCGCCGTGCCGTCCACCGTCCACCGCGTGGCGACCCCGTTGTTCACAGTATGATCAACGATCAGGCGCTGGACGCGCGGTACGACGGGACTAAACTCCCCAGCAGTCGGAGTTTGCGAGGGTACGACTCGAACGGTGTTCTGTCCCGTGTCTCCCACCGGGCTGAGAAGCGTGTCGCTATAAACACGGAACGACTTGGCTGGACCGCCTACGGATCGGAATGTGACCGTGTCGTCGCCCGGACCGCCTATCAGGATCACGTCTGACGGAGCGTACCCTTTGGAGTCGACCTCGAATGTGTCGTTGCCGGAACCAAGCCGGATCTCGAGAAGTTCGGCCGGCTGATAGTTGGCCGTCGCGGCCGGCATCTGGAGGACGGGCAGCCCGGTGAGCGTCAGCTTCGGCACGCCACTGACCAACATGAGCGATCCGGTCAGGGCGGTCGCCGCGTCGGAACGGTCGGCAATCACCCGATCGAACGCCCCCTCGCCACCATCGAACGACACCGTTCCAGTGCCCGGGAGGAGGGTGAGCGTGTCGTTGCCGGCGTCTCCGTTGATGGTCAGATTGTTTAGCGACCCACGAACGGTAAAGCGGTCGTCGCCGGCGCCGCCGTGGATCGTGGTGTTCAACGGCAGTTCCTGAGCGGTCACCACGTCATCGGATGCCCCCAGTTTGACCAGCAGCGTTGGGAATTGGTCCTGCGGATAGGAAATTGAATTCTTGTTGTGGGCAATGACCGTGTTCCGGAAAAGTGTCAGCGTTCGGGCATCCAACGCCGCAGGTGCGGCCGTGTCATCGAGTGTCAGCGAGTTCGTTGTGCCGGACGCGCGGACGTCGAGGTGAGCGGCGAGCTGATTGATCGCCACGGTCAGTGTGTTGGCCCCGCCGCCAAGGTTAACGACCGCATCCCGCCCAAAGCCTTGGAAATCAACGTGATCGCTCCCGGCTCCGAAGGTGACGTTCATCCGGGCATGTTGCGCTCTAAACAGCGGAATTTTGTCTGAGCCTGTGACAACCGAAACGGCGTCATTGCTCAGTTCCCAATTCGCCCCTTCGGAATTGCTCAGGTTGGTGAAGCTTGCCTGACTGAAACCACGCGCCTCGAGAACCGGCTTGTCTTTAAATATCTGGTCGAGATCGATCGGATGACCCGACAGCGTGGCATCGACTCGGCCTGCGCCGCGGTCATGGGCCTCCATCCGCGCCTTCCCCAATGTCGCCGTCAAAACATTCGAGCCCCATCCCGAGTGAAGCGTGATCCATTCGGCCCCGCCTGCGGAGTACGACTTACCATTGAATAGGAGTCCGGCATCCGACAGATCGTACGCGCCATTCGAGTTGTCCAGCTGATTGTCGTATACGACGTTTCGGATATTCGTCATCGCCACGCCGACCGAGATTCGGGACAACAGCCCCGTGCCAATGGTGACGGTGGACTGTTGGAGGGCCTCCGCGGTGACTGTGGCTTGCCCGGCGGCGCCGCCAATGGTGACTTTGGCCTCGTGACTGGGGTCACTTTCTGCGATCGACACGAGAACGGTTGAAGGGGCGTTAAGGACGCTGACGTTCCCCCGTCCGCCGTCCAAGTTCACGTTCACCGCGCCGCCGACGTCGTGAACGGTCATCGTTGCCACGCCTCCGAACGATGCATTCAGATTGCCGCCCGTGTTGTGAACGGTCAACGTGCCGTCTTGAGTAAACGTCAGGTTTGCGGTGCCGCCAGTGTCGCGGATGGTCGCGACGCCCGCTTCGCCGAAGGTCGCATTGAGGGCGCCGCCGGTGTCGGTGACATTCAGCGCCCCGCCTTTGGTGAACGTGGCCGTCGCCGCTCCCACGGTCGAGACGATTCCGAGTGTGCCAAATTCGATGAACGTGGCATCAACCTTCCCGCCGGCGGCGCCCACCGACATGGTTCCGCCCTTGGTAAATGTGCTGACAATGTCGCCCACGGTCTGATTTACGGTGAGCGAACTGTCGACGCCACCGAACGACGCCGTGAGTTTTCCGCCCGTGCGATTGACCAGCATCGTCCCCTTCGCTCCAAATTTGGCCAGTACATCTCCGCTGGCCGCGGAGACGTTCAATGTGCCAGCCTTGGCGAAGTCTGCGTCGACCTTTCCACCTGCTAAGGTGACGCTCAGCATGCCGTTGTCGCCGAACTTCGCCACGACATCCCCCGCGGCGGTGTCGATCGTCGCCGTTCCGCTCTTATCGAAATTGGCCGTGACGCCGCCGGTGGTTTGGGTGACGGTCAGCTTGCCGTCCGCGCCTTGGAAGGTCGCGTCGACCGCGCCACCGGCCCGCAACACCGTCATCGTCCCGTACTGTTGGAACGTCGCGTCGACGGCGCCGGCAGTGTTGGTCACATCGAGCTGGCTGTTGTTGCCGCCGAACTCCGCCTTGAGGCGGGCCGCGGCGTTAACCACCGTCATGGTCCCGACACCGGTGAACATGGTATCGAGGTCGCCGTTGGTGTCGTTTACCGTCACCGTGCCGCTAGCGAGCTTGAGGGTCGTGGTTCCCGTTGGGGTCGATGTAACCGAGAGATCGGGGGTGGTGGCCCTGGTGTCAAGGGTCAGGTTCGCCACATTCGTGTAGTTGGCGATGGCGGCACCGACGGTCACCCGGGCGTTGGTCAGGCTAGCCGTCAAATTAGCGCCGTGATCCGCGAAATACGTGACGGAGTTCGTTCCGGAACCGCCGTCGAAATCGAAATTGCCGATGGCAAGCAAGCCCGTGTCATTTCCGCTCCCGCCCCGCAAGGCGAGCTTGACCCGGTTGGCCGCTTCGGACGGCCTGGGAGCGCCCGTCTCGGCGAGCTGAGTGAACTGGAAGATGTCGTCTCCGTCGCCTGCGTCAATGGTCAGTGTGTCGGCGGCGCTGTTCGGCGCGCGGAGGGTTACCGCAAGCGACTTCGCCGCCGCGCCGGCGCCCGAAGCCACCGTCACTTGCACGTCGTGTGTCTGCTCCTGCGAATCGTTTACCGGGCTGACGGTGATCGTGTCATCGCTAGAGGTGCCGTAGATCGTGACCGCATCGGCCGCGCCGTCGTCGCGGAGGGTGACGATGTCCGAACCCTCTTGCTGGCTTTGGATGCGGCTCATGTCGGCCACAATGCTCGTCACCCCCGCCGCCTTCAAACCGGCCGAATTGACGGCCAGTGAGTCCGCCCCGCCGGCGCCGACGATCTCGACGGACGTGATTCCCTTGCCAAGCAGAGTGGTCGTGGTTTGGCCTTTGGACACCGACACGGTGACGCCGCTTGAAGAGCCGTTGACCACAAACGTCTCGGCGTCGTCGGTCCCGATGACACGCATCCGGTTGGAGCCCGTTCCCAGGTTCAGCGACGTTGGCGCTCCGAACTCGGTCTGCCAGACGATCACGTTATCGCCGTTGCCGGCCGTGATGATCGTGTCTTTACCGCCGACGATTTCGTTGTTTCCCGCGCCACCATCCAGAGTGTCACCGGAGCGGCTGGAGATCAGCGTGTCGTTGCCGTTGCCGCCTTTGAAAACGGCGATGGCGCTGGACTGATTGATCATCAAGTCATTTCCGTCGCCCCCGTCCGCGCGAACATAAATGGGTCGGAACGTACCCAGTTTCTTGCCGAGGATTAACTGATCATCTCCCGAACCAAAGCCGCCCCCTTCGATTGCTTCAATGTGGGTGACGTTGTCAAAGACCTGCACGGCACCGAATGCCTGGACGCGGACCCTTTCACCAAACTTGCTGCCCGGGCCGAGCGAATCGATGATGTAGGTTTCGTCCTCTTCGTCGGGCGAGGCGTCTTCGTGCCTTAGGTGGGCACGTGAGCCGACATTGAGCACCAGTGTCCGGCTGCCGTCCGGGTTGGCGACGGTGCTGCCCAGGCGTGCCTGCTCCGGCGCATCGAGACGGAGGTACCCGAGCGTGAAACGGATCGGAATGGTGATCAGTCCAATCCTGACTCCCACCTCGACCCGAATCCGACCATCTCCGGCCGGTGGCGAAGAGTAATTGACGCCGATGTTCGCTCCCACGAGCGTGGTGCCAAAGGCACGCACGCGGCCGTACAACTCGGCACTCAGGGCCAGCGGCACTGCCGGGTCGGCGTCGAGGTTCCGCATGATGTGGAAGCTGCCGCCGGCCTGAATGCCCCACGAATTGTTTCCGATCTGCAATTCGGCACCGATAAACAGCTCAAAGTTGCCGCGACTGTCGAAAAAGCCGCGTACTTCAGCCGTGACGATCGACAACAGACTGCCCTTAAAGGCCCCCTCCACCCGGAAGTAGTCGTCTTGAACCAGGATCCGTCCCGAACCAGTCGCTTCCAGCACATGCAACAACTTGACTCGCGCGTTCTCCAGCGCAATCTCGAACTTCTGCGTGCCGGCGCGGCTGTTGATCTCCAGCCGCAAATCGCCGCCGATATCGAAAATACCGGGGACTCCGAAATCCGCATTGGCCGATAACTTCGCGTTGAATTCGATGCCGGGACGGTCGCCATAGAAGATACCCGCCTTGCCGGAAACCGACACGTTCCCCAAGTTGAACAGGTCGATCCCCGCGTCCACGATCATCTGGATCGATTCGGAAGTGATCTCCAGGGAGAACATCCCCTTGATGTTCAATCCGCCGGCGGACAGATTCCCTTCGACAAAGATGATGGCCGAGCGAGGTTGCAAAACCGGGTTGAACTTTTGCGGAATGTCAGCCGTCAGCGTTTTGGTCGTCGACGTGGTGTTGATCCCGAAGTAGGTTTGCACCCCGGCATTCAAGTCGATCCCGGGGATGTCGAAGCTCGCCGCCAGCACCACGCCGCCGTACATCCCTGCGTTGGAAATGTTGATGATCCCGGTTGCTTGGGCGCTGAGGAAGCTTCCGGCTCCCGGCAGTGTCAGGCTCGCATTGGCGGCAATCCCCAGTTCAAATCCGCCGGCGCCGACGGTGATGCGGAACGAGCCTTCGAGTTCCACCGCTTTGTATAGGACCATGCGGCCTGCCAGTACCAACTGGACGTAGGGGCCGGCGGCCATCGCGTTTCCGTTGGAGTCGGTCGGAGCGCCCCCGATGATAAAGCCAAGTTGGTATTCGGTGATGATGTTCCCGTTCTCATCAATCGGCTTGCCGTCGCTGTTGATGGGCAGCGGCTGGCCGGTGGCATCAATGGGCACGGGACTGAGGAAGTTTGCATCGTATTCGCGAGTGCGCTCCCGGCGTGTTTGCATGTTCTCGATGCGCTCTTGCAAACGATCGGGCACAACGTAGATGACGTCTTCGCCCGTCGTATTGAGCAGCAGTTGCGCCTTGTCGAGATAAAACTCCATGAACTGGCCGACGTACGTTATCGACAGATCCAGTCGTGCCGCGATGGTAGGCAGGCGAGGAACAAGTATGTCGGCATCCCCAATGGTTTCAAACTGAAAGCCGATGTTGGTCACCACCACCAATCCCAACGCATCGACTTCGAGAATTTTGAAGTCGTTGCCGCCCACTGTCAGCCCGGTCGAAAGTCGAGCGGCCACAAACAGTTCAACATCGAAACTGTTGTCCAGAAACGTGTCCGGATCGTTCTCGTGCATTCGCACCAACAACGAAAACGCTCCGTCGAACTCCAGATAGGCGCCGACGTTGAATTTGTCGTTTTCTCCAAGAATATCGGAGGTATTCTTGTTGAACGTCAGTGTCCCTTGGGCCTCGAACAGAACCGTGTCTTCGGGAATCTCGATCACCTCGATCGGGCGACCGGGCAATGCCAAAGCAACCTCTTTATCTTCACTGCTGAAATTCAGGCCGACCAGGAAGCTGGCATCCGCTGCCAAGCCGGCTTCCTTAAGGAACGACAGGCCGGGAGAATCGGTGTTGAAATCGAGTTTCGCCGCTCCCCAAATCTCCAGTGAAGCATCAACGCGATTTTCAATGGTTAGCTGTCCGGCGGCGGAGATCAGGTCGTCGGCTTTGATCAACCCGTCGATCGAGATGCTGCCGGAGAAGTCGAGCGCCACACGCTTCACTTGCGGATTGTCGACCACCGTCAACTTAAGCTCGGCAAAGCCTGTCGCCCCTTCCACCGATGCGTCGGAACCTTCGATCGTGGCACTTCCCCCGACGATCACCTTCGCAAATCCGATCGGTGCAAAGGCGGCCCGTCCGAGCACGCGGAGTTGGAACGAATCGGGGTTGGTTACCGCCGGGTTCACCAGGGTTCCGTCTTCGTCGAAGAAGGCCAGCGTCATCTGCCCCTCCAGACGCAACATCGGATCTTCGAGGCCCGCTGCCTTGTGCGCCCCCGTATTCATGTCCGCCAGGAACATCAATTCCAACGGGCTGTTGGGGTTTTCCTGGCTGAGGCTTCTTAAGTCTCCGTAGAGCTTGACGTCGGCTTCGATGGCACCGCTTCCGACCACACCCTTACCAACCACCACAAACTGGCCGTTTGTCAAGATGATGATATCGACATCGACTTTGAATACGCTGTCGCTAACGTGTTGGCTGTAGAGGGTTCCGCCCGCTTCGATACGGATGATTTCTTCGGAGGCATCTTCGAAAGCGACGATCGTCCCTTCTTGCTTGGCTTTCTGATTCACAACCTGTTTGATCAGCTCGGTTTGCCACTCCTGCACCGTCAACTCTCCCGACGGTTTCAGATCTGCGTTGACCGCCAACTCTCGGGGAGCTTTGGGGCGTTCGAGGGCGGGCGCATTGAATGCGATTCCGCCACGGAAATCTTTGATCGCTAAGCCGCTGACCGGATCGAGCAAAATACCGGCCGGCGTGCTGCTGGTCAGATACGCGGAAAGGAAGCCAAGCTCGCTGAAACCGACTCGGATCTCGGCACCCGCCGCCCCGGCGAACTCAAAGCCTGCGATGATCCCGCCGTAGAAAACCGTGTCGTGATAGACCGTGGCCGATGAGGGAAGCTGTTTTCCCTCGGCATCAAATTTCACCACCCCGCCGATTACGCCGCCGCTGATCTTGCCGCCAAACAGTTCGCCGCTGGCCGAGGCGCTGAATCCTGCCATATCAATGATCGGGAACAAGCCATCACGCAGCCTGCCCACATCGATCACCATGCTGTCGACCGACCCGCCGACCGTAACCGGGCCGAATTCCCCCTGAATACTGGCGGAAAGCGTGAGTTGAAAATTCCCCGGATCGCTGTTGAAGTTATCTCCCAACCAAGTGACTTTGGCTTCGGAGATGGTGACCGGCAGTGGTAACTTGAGCGGGTCTGCATCGGTCATTGCCAGCGAGATCGAAAAATTGTCACCCGCCTGGAACTGGCGATCACCGCTAATGGCAAAATTCGTCGCCGTGCCTTTGATATCGACTGGACCGGCAATCAGGGCGGCACTGGCCGAGCCGAACGAATCCAGGATTTCGTCACCCGTGGCCAACGGATTGATCTGTAAATTTTTTGCCTTTAATTCGAGGAAGTCTCCGATCCCCACCTTGATTTCTTCGGCTTGCAATGCCCACTGCCCCGTCAAACCAACATTCGAAACAAACGGCGCTTGCGGGGCCAATTGCAAGCCCACGCCAAAGCTGCCGCCGATTTTCGTTGCACTCGCTGAAATCACGCTTCCTAATTCGGCAGAAGCCGATCCGATGGTCACACCGACCGTAATTTCCAACGGGAATGTGCCGCTGGACGTGTCCAAACGCCCAAGGGAAAAACCGCCTATCGACACCCCGACATCACTGATGGAAAACGCACCGAGCTTTTTCTCTTCTTCGCTGGACGATCCCTCTTCGCTGGACGATCCCTCCGAGCCGTTCCCACCACTGGCACTGCTTCCACTGGCACTGCCCCCGTTCGAACTGTCCCCATTCAAATTGCCTCCGGAGGAGCTTCCGGAATCCGTGTTGGGATCGCTCGCGAAATTAAAGCCACCGACGCTGAACTCTTGTAACGTAAAACCTTCCGCACCACCAAAAGCGAACTTCGCACTCCCAGAGACGCTGATCACCTCTCGCTGATCCACCAACAGTCCCAAAGCCGCTTGTTGGACATCGACCAGCAGTTTGCCGTCGCTCTCACGACTGATGACAAAACTGCCGCCGATCGTGAAGACGTCCGCGATTCCCAGGCTGACGTTTGTCCCCGAGAATTCGAGTTCCTGATCGGCTGCCACCTTGATCGGCGCGGTGATGTTCGCTCCGCCTGCCGGATTGGGGACCGAAATCTGCTTGTCGATCGCCTCGCCGGTGTTGTTGTAGCGCACGCCCAACGTCCCGCCCAAGGTGAGTGGAAGCCCGACCAAGGCGACGGTTCCGCCGGCGTCGAGCGCGTATTTCGCGGCCTGACTTTCAGCTCCTGGAGCGTTGTCGGCGGTCTTGACGATATCCAAACCCAGCCTGCCGCCCGACAGCTCAAAGCCCAGCGGGCTGCCGCCGTCGTTGACGCCTAGGAAGGCGCTGACATTCGCCGCACCGACCAGAAGCTTGGTTTGGGTTTTTGTCTCAGAGATTTGTTCAACTTGTTTTTCGAAGCTGAAGCCGCCGCTGAGGGTCACGAAATCGCCAACAGCCAGATTGAGCGTCCCGCCGAACGTCTGCACGTTCGTGGCGGAGGTGAATTTCACGGCCACCGGATTATCGGAACCAGGAATGGCGATCGACTCGTCCACCGTTTTGCCGGTTTTGTTGATCCTGGCCTGCAGCGAGCCGCCGAGCGAAAGGCCGCTCACGCCGACCAGCGCGACACTGCCGCTAGAGGCGTTCATTGCGTAGGACGAGCCGTTTTTCGACGGATCGGCCGCGCCGCTGACTCGATACATCACCAGGCCGAGCGAGGCGTCATTGATCTCGACACCCAGCGAGTCAGCGGTACCTTGGTTCTCGCCGAAGAAGCCGTTCACGCTGGCGCCCAGAACCAGCTTAGTGGTGGTTTCGTCGCCGGAAGTCTCAACGGTCTTGGAGACCCTGAATCCGCCTTCCAAATCGATGAATCCGCCGGCTTTCAAATTCAGGTAGCCCGCGAACGATTGCAGGTTCTCCTCGCCCGCTTCAAAAACCACCGGCACCGCACCCGCGGCCGTCGTGACCGATTCATCCATCACCTTGCCCGTCGTGTTCTTGCGGACCGAGACCTGAGCCGATAGGTCGAGCCCCTCGATGCCGACCAGCGTCGCAGTTCCACCGGCAGAGAGGGCGTACGTGGAAGGCTGAGCGACACCTGCTACGCTGCTCGAGTGGAACACCAAGCCCAGCTCACCGCCGCTGATTCGCAAGCCCGTGTCGTCATCTTCGCTGCTCGTCGGGCCAGGGTCACCCAAGAAGACCTTCGCATCGGATATGCCAAGCTTGAGTTTGTTGGTGACGACGTCCCCGTCCGTTACCGGGGCGGTGCGTTCCAGACCAAAGCTTCCGCTGGCGGTCACAAAGCCGGCAACATCCAGGGTGATCGAGCCGCGGACCTGCTCGGGCGCCTCGTCCTCTTTGAATTCGACCTTCACCGGATCGCCAGATGTCTGGATCTCGATCTCGTCGACCTTGCCGCCGGTGGTGTTCTTTTTGATCTCGACATCGCTGACCGAAAGGGTCAGACCCGAGTTCTCCAGCCCGACCAACGCCGCGTTGCCCGAGGCGACCAGGGCATAGGTCGTCGCGGTAGTCGATGGTTCACCGATGCTCCCGAACGTCTTCTTCCGGTTCAGCACCAGGCCCATCTGTCCGTCGGTGACGCGCAGACCCGTGTCGTCGTCCGGGCTGTCGGTCGAGCCCGGATCCCCGACGAAAGCGTTCACTTGGGACATACCGAGAAGGAACGTATGAGCCGTCCCCGTGGAATCTAGTTCCGGACCGGTCCATTCAAGGCCAAAGCTGCCGTTGGCGGTGACGAAGCCGGCGACGTCCAACTGCAGCGTGCCGCGGACCTGCTCCGAGGCCTCGTCCTCACCGAATTCCAGCGCCACGTCGCCGCTGGGCGTGGGAATTGTAATTTTCTCGACCTTGCCGCCGGTCGTGTTCTTCTTGATGTTGACGTCCGTGGCGGCGAGTGTCAGCCCCTCGCTTTCCAGACCCACTAGCGCGGCGCTGCCCGAGACGGTCAGGGCGTAGGAGGAAGGGAACACGAATCCGTTGCGCTTGGGATGAAACATCGCCAGGCCAAAGGTTCCGTCTGTGATCCGTAGTCCAACGTCGTCGCCGGGATCGTCGGTCGGACCAGGGTCGCCGAAGAATGCGGTAAGTTGACTGCCTCCAACCGTGATCGTCGTGGTCACCGTCGTGATATTCGATTCGGAATCCGTTTTAGATTGAATGTCCCGCTCGAAACCAAAGCTGCCCGACACGGACACGAATCCACCGACCTCCAAGTTCAGATCGCCGCCGAACCTGCGCACTTCATCCGTGGAGTCGAAGACCAGGGCCAGCTTCTTATCGCCGCCGGGAATAGCAATCTCCTCGTTCACTGCGGCCCCAGTCTTGTTGATCCGACCGCTAAATCCGCCGCTCAGCGCCAGCCCGTCGATTCCCACCAAGCTGACTTGTCCCGTCGTGAAGCGCAGCGCGTACGGGGACGGCTGGTTCTCTTCGCCCGGCTCGATCAGCGCGGCGAATTCCCCGCCGGTGATCCGGAGCCCAACATCGTCGTCGCCCGTGTCCGGGTCCCCCGCGTCGCCGAAGAACGCCTTGGTGATGTTCGCGCCGATCAACAATCTTTCCGGGGAGTTCGCCACGACGCTCTGACTGCGCACGCGGAAGGCGCCGCTCAGGCTCACCAGGTCGGAGACCGACAGGTCCAAACCGCCGCCGATTTCGAGCACCTGGTCGGTATTCGTATCCGAGAAGTCGAACGCGACCTGCTGCCCATTGCTCATTGTGTACGTGTCGTTCACGGCGAATCCGGTTGTGTTGATCCGCAAGGCGGCACCCGCTCGCGCACGTTTGCAGACACTCGACTATTCCGAAGGTGAGCTCATGACCGGGGCGGCGCGCATGCAGCTGGCATCGCCGCGTCCCGTCGCGCCGCCGCTTCCCAGGTTCAAGCCCGTGTCAGC
>JBGTHH010001112.1:0-6220 GCA_041746275.1 Pirellulaceae bacterium
GTCGAGAATGTCACCGATGACCGTGTCGAGCTTTCGATATAACTGTTGAATGTGTCCGAAGTATTTGCGAGTCTCCGGTGCGGAACGCGTCGGATGCTTCTGGTCCGAGTCCCACCAAAACATGTGCGACTGCAGATCGCTACTGGAAAAATAAAAGAACAACAAACCATCATCGTAGTTCTCGACCGCATACTCGAAGAGCGCCAAACGTTCCTCGAGTACCAAGCTGGCCTGGCGAAGAAACTCCTCGTCGGTGAAGACTCCGTTGGCGCGAGCTTTGAAATCTTCCTGAAAACCGGCCGTATAGAATAATCCCAGTTGCCGAGATACGTCCTGGGCAAAGTCGGGAGGCTCGGAATAGGGAACGGCCGGGGCGGACGGATCCATGTTGATGGGCGAGACATAGAGGCGAAAGTTCGGCGCGACTTCCGGCAGAAATAAGCGGCAGATTCCGCTGACGTATTGATCGGGTACGAAAGCGGGAGTCGTTAGTTGAAAGCTCAATTTAATCCAGCGACTCCACTGCCCCGCCTGGAGCAAAACCTTCTGCCCCTGGATCTCAATCAGAGCGGCGTTCGCATCGCGGTCTCGATGTAGGAGAAACTCCACCGTGACGGGAACCGGGCGTTTCAGGAGCTGATTGTCGGGCCCGATCAATTTGGCCTGGGCGGTTTCGCCCTTGAAGAACAGCTTGGACCGTCGACCACCTTCTTCTTCCCGTACTCGGACAGGACTATCCTCACTGAAGTACTGGTACGTGCCGAATGTGCCCAGCATGTCGGGAGTGCCCATGCCGCTGATGCAGCGATGGTGCCCATGCTTCGAGGGGCTGGGAGGATAGTTCGATGGCAGGTCATAGAACGTCGACGGAATGGCCGCCGCATCGAGATAGTCCCAGAAGGGAACGCCTTGCCGGCGGAGGACCGTCGCGGGCGGCTGATGATTGAACGGCCAGAAGTCGAGTGGCAGCCGGTGATCGCCGACTTGCCAAGAGCCTTCGCCCGGTAACGTTTCGGCAGCCGAGTAGAACGGCACGCGCGGCTCGTGCGGATGCCGATGAATGAAGTCGAAAATGCCGTGCGAGCCCGGTCCCGCGCCGCTGATGAAGTTGGCCCAAGCGACCGGACTTTGTGGCGGAACGCTCGTCCCCAAACTGCTGAAACCGCCGCTGGCGGTCATCTTCGCCAGATGCGGAAGTTGGCCGGATTGCATCATGCTGTGGGTCAGTCGAGGATCCATCCCATCGATGCCAATCACAATGACTTTCTTGCCGACGCTTCTCGAAACGCGATTGATGCCGCCGAGCCAATACGACGTCGCTGCCACCCCCGCGGCCCCGAGTGCCACGGCGGCCGTACGCTTCACGACCGTTCTTCGCGAGATCTTTTGAGGCGTGCGATCGGTCATTCAAGTCACTTGGCTCGCTGGAGGTGGCGGAGTTTCGGCTGCCGCCGCTCGGTCTCCGATCATCAATGCCTTGCCATCCATATGCGCGGGAGTCGCGATTCCGAACAGGTCCAGTACGGTGGGAGCGATATCGAGCAAACGCGGATTCTCGGTAAGCAGCGGCCGATTGCAAAACAACACTCCGGGGACGAGCGATGGGTCCACACAGTGGTCGCCGCTCCAGGCCTTGGTATTCGCGTGAAACACCTCCCGCGTGGTCCGACCCGCTGCCGATTCCCAGGAAGCTCGGAAGCCGCGATCATAACCTACGATCAAATCGGGAGCTTGGTTCTTATATGGACCCCGATAGACCTGTGTCGCTTGGTAAATCCTCTTGATCGCCTTCGCCCCGGTTGCCGGTTCGATCAAGCTGCTCAGACGCTGCGAGATTTCGTCCCGAAGCTGTTCCGCTTCGCTGCCGGATTCGACAATTCCCTGCGAGAAACGCTCCCGCAGGTTCAGGAAGATACCGGTCAACCCTAACGCGAAGGCGCGCGTTTGCGACCAATCGATTCCGGCGAGGTGCTCTTCGTTGCGGCGCGCGTCGTCGACTTTGAGGTAGCCGTTCTGCTCCAACCAGCGATTCAGATCGACGCCCGTTCTGAACGTGTTGAATCCGTGGTCGGACAGTACCATCAGCAACGTTCCATCCCGATCACATTTCGCCATCGTGCGGCCCACAAGCTGATCCATGCGCTGGTAGAGATCCTCAATCGCGTGCCGATGTCGGGGCAGACCGTGGGGAGGATGGTGGGGATGTTGTTCGTCGTGATATCGCCAGAACATATGCTGTAATCGATCGGAGCCGTCGAAGACGCACACACACAAACCTCGCGGGACTTTGTCCAACGCGTCGAAGAACATCGCTTCGCGTTCGCGGTCGGTATCGAGACACTGCTGAAGAAAGCTGTCGTCATCCAGCACATGCTCGTTCAGGCCCCACGTATCTTCCGCCAGTCCCAGCGTGGCATACGCGCCCTGCCGCTTCGCCAAATAGATGGGATAGACCGCCGGGTAGCCGATTCGCATGGCTGGCTTTTCCGGATCGATATTCAGCGGCGTGACATACAGCTCAAAATCGGGTTCCGCTGCCGTCCACAGAAACTTGCAGACGCCCGAAATACGCACGCCCCATCCACCCGAGAAAGAAACGCGAATCCAATCGGAGTATTCACCTCGTCGCAGGATTCGCCGCGTGCCCTGGATTTTCAGGACAGCATGATCCTGGTCCTTGATCGTGACGCTGAAGGGCAACCGCAGCGATCCCCGTTCCGCATGACGTGGATGAGGTGGACCGAGCAACTCCGCCCGGATACTCGCGCCTTGTCGAACAACAACCATGGTCTCGCCGACCGTGTGGGCGGTGTCACGCGTCGGCTTGGTTGTAAAGTGGGAGTAGACTCCTTGCGTACCGCGCAAATCGGGGACGCACATCGCCGAGAGTTGCACACCACGCAACTTCTCCGGCGGAAACGTGATCGGCACACGAATGATGCAGTTGAAGATCCCATATTCGCTGAGAATACTCCAGAAGGTCTGGCTTTTTCGCAACAGTCGGAAGTCCGCCTTCCCCAGCCCAAACTTCATTCCGCCCAGTCGGAGCATTCTGCTCGGAGGACGAATCTCCACCGAGCTCAGTTTGGGTCGGTAAGTCTGCTCGTCTGGAACCAGAAAGTCGAAAATATTGTGCTTGCCTGGATTGACGCCGGTCTGAAAAGTGGACCAAGCGACCGGTGTAATCGGGGGCAGCGTACTGCCCAACGCTTGGAAACCTCCCTGATCTCGAAGACGGGCCAAGTGAGGCAACTTTCCTTCCGCCAGCAGCTTCTCGGTCAATCCATGATCTAGTCCGTCCAGTCCCAAAATCACCACGCGTTCGACCTTGGCTTGTGTCGGCGGCTTCCGCCCGAAGGCAGCTCGAAAGGTCATTCGAACAGGCCAGGTCAGCAATAAGATCACCGCAGAAAACAAGGCCGCGAAAACGGCGAGGAAAGATCCGGCCAACGCAATGCCCGCTCCCGGACCAAAGTAGGCCTGAGCCGAGCTAGGCACCAGAACAATCAGAAGTGCTGCCAGCATCACGGTTGCTCTACAGGTCGTTCGATTCACGCGTTTCTCCACCGAATCAATTTCGTTGACCGGCTAAGCGTTTCGCGCGGTCGAGTTCCGACGCGGCGCGGGGATTCTCGGGCATGATGCGTACCGCTTCGGCGAGCGGCGCAATGGCCTCGGCCGGCTTCTGATGCAGGAGCAGGAACGCTCCCAGATTGTAATGAGCTTGCCCGTGGTTGGGATCGATTTGCAGCGCGTCGAGTAACAAGCCATACGCGCGGTTGGGATCCTGTTCGGCCAGCAGCGTGGCCAAGTTGAGCCGCGCGGACACGGATCTTCGATTGATCTGGACTTCCTGTTCCAAGCGAACGATTGCTTCCGGATAGCGTCCTTGGGCCAGCAGCGCGCTGGCCAACGCCACGCGTGCCTCGGGAAAATGCTTGTCGACTTGCAACAGCTTCTCAAAATGGATCGCGGCGTCGTCGGCCTGCCCCAGTCGCGCCAACGCCAGGCCGAGATTGTATCTCGCGGCGGTCGATTCCTCGTCGATCCGCAGTGCTTCCTCGAACCGAGCGATAGCATCCGCGATGCGTTCCTGCGCGATATGGGCCGTGCCCAAATGCACCAACGCGTCCGTGTTGTCTGGCTTGATCTTCAGGGCGGCTTCGTACCATGTGACCGCCTTCGCCACATCGCCCTGATGCTCATAGGTTTCGCCCAGAAATACTCGCGAGGCCGCATGGATTGGCGAGGCGTCCACGATCTCCTGGAGCTTCGTCTGGGCCTCCTCCACGCGCCCCGCATGTAGCAGATCAATCGCGGCTTGAGCTGCCGCATCGTAGGCCAGCATTTGTTTGACATCGGGCAGTTCGCTGCCTGCCGACAAGTTCATGTCGCTGGAACCACCGCCGAGGTAGCCGAGACTTTGCAGCGCCCGGCGTTCGCGCGGATTCAATTGCACCTCCGCCGCGACGCGCGTCTCCATGCGAGCTTCCAAGTCGACCAACATCTGATCCATCAGTGCCACTTGTTCCTCGTCCGTGGCAGCCAGATTGCGAGTCTCCCGCGGGTCCACCATCAAGTCGTACAGTTCCGGGATTGTGGAGCGGACGTACTTCCATCGTTCGGTTGTCAGACTTCGCTGAGGCGACCATCCATTTTGTAGAAAGGGATCATCCGTTCCGGCATAACTCTCGCCCGGAGTCAGGCGGCCTCCGCGCAGCGACGAAATCAGACTCCGCCCGAGGGTGCTGGTCGTGTCCTTGATCCCAAGCAGTCCGCAGAGCGTGGGATACAAGTCGACCAACGATACGGGAGCGGTCTCACGTTTTCCGGCCACGAACCGACCGGGAAAGCGACAGATCAGGGGCACGTGTTGCGTCGAGTTATACAACGTATACCCATGGCTCAGCTCGATGTGCTCGCCCAACCCCTCGCCATGGTCGCCGACCACCACGACCACCGTGTGCTGATCCTGTTTGGTTTCCCGCAGGTGGGCCAACAGTCGCGCGATCTGCTGATCGGCGTAGGCGATCTCGGCGTCGTAAGGGCTGTGGCGAAACCGGTCGCCGAACTCGTCTTCGCGCGGCTGGTAGGGGAGATGGGGATCGTACAGATGAACCCAGCAGAAAAAAGGCTTCTCGCGAAGGTTGCTCAGCCAGCGTAGGGCCGAATCCACGACGACCGCTCCGTCGCGTTGGCGATGCAGAGCGTCCTCGGTCGGTTCGCCACTGCTCAAGTCGTCGTCATAGGTCGTGAATCCGGGGTCAAGTCCGAACTTGGCATCGAGCACGAACGAAGCAACAAAGGCTCCCGTGTCGTATCCCCGCTCGACAAGCGACTTGGCCAGCGTGGGCAGACTGGGATCAAGCTTGCCACGACCGTTGGTCCGTAATCCGTGCTCCGGTGGGTACAGACCGGTGAACAGCGTGGCATGCACTGGCAATGTCAGAGGGGCCGGAGAGTACGCACGTTCAAACAGGACGCCCTCACTTGCCAGTTGATCCAGCGTGGGCGTCAGCGCGGCCGCATAGCCATAACAACCTAGACGATCCGCCCGAGTTGTATCTAACGTGATCAGCAGAACGTTGGGTGCGGGAGCGGGCTGCCAGAAGACCCAAGCCAGAACGCCCAGGGTTAGACCGAGACCAAGCACCAGACCGAGTCGCGTGCGAAGATTCTTACGTGGCATATTGATCCCATCGACCGATCCGGGGCAGCTTCAGAATTTGATTGTATCATACCGAAAGTGCTCCTTGATGCGCGCGGCGTACGTGAGTCTCGACACGGCTTCCCCACCACGCCGATCATGGCGCAGGAACATGTTTGAACGACTATCACTTGGCTGTTCAAAGCTGCTCTCGACCGGCACAATGGACATCTCTTTTGCTCGTTCAGTTTGTTCGGGACGGGCGGACGTGCCGATCCTTCTTGGGAACTGTCCCGAAATAAGTTCCGCAAATCGAAAGTAGCGGTTGGGCGCAAGCCCACCGGTTTCGCGAGACCGGACGGCTTGCGCCGTTCCGCTAAATCGGGAATCAATTTCGGGACTGTTCCTTGGCAGCGGCATCGCCGAGTTTGGAATGACAAGACCCAACCGGAAACAAGCCCGCTTAGTGGGCGAGATCGAGGTGATGTGTGGCCTCCTGGAATCGGAATCGAAGCATCGGTGTGGGTGTCATCCTGTGCGCTATGATGGTGACTGGTTGGCTGTTATTTGGAC
>JBGTHH010001113.1:0-9233 GCA_041746275.1 Pirellulaceae bacterium
CCGGAGAATACACGTTCCGATGTCGGACGATCGACGACAAGGGTATCGGTCAACCGCTCCCTCGCCCTTTCAGGAAATCAGGTCACTCGGCGATCGAACAACTATCACTCACCGTTGAAGCTTGACTTGAACCGACTTGGTGCGGAGCAAGCGGGCCAGACATTCGCTGTGCCGATGCTATGTATCGAAGCCGTGAAGGCCTCTCATTCTGAACTCACGCCAAATTCCAGAAGGGAGTCGGTAACCATTGATTTCAGCCTATGAAATAATTTCTTTGACGATCCGTCCATGTACATCCGTCAAACGAAAGTCACGGCCAGCATGGCGAAAGGTCAATCGCTCGTGGTCGATTCCGAGTTGATGCAGGATCGTGGCATGCAAGTCGTGGACGTCGACTGGATCATCCACGGTATACTTTCCGATCTCATCGGTCACCCCATGCACATGTCCGCGTTTAAATCCGCCCCCTGCCAGCCAGACGCTAAAGCAATCTCGGTGATGGCCGCGTCCATTCTGGCCTTCACGAGCCGGTGTGCGGCCGAACTCCGTCGCCCAGAACACCATGGTGGTATCGAGCATTCCGCGTCGCTTTAGATCGGCGATGAGGGCGGCTGTGGGTTGGTCGACATTGTACGCCAAGTCGGCATGTTCCTTCATCTCTCCGTGCGAATCCCAGTTCGGTCTTGATCCGGTGTCGATCAGTTCAATGAAACGAACGCCACGTTCAACGAGCCTGCGAGCGACGAGGCACTGCCAGGCAAAATCAGCTCCCGCACCCTTCACTTTGCGATCAAGTCCGTACAGATGACGAATGTGTTCGGGCTCTTGACTGAGGTCGAATGCTTCTGGAGCGGATTGTTGCATTTGAAAGGCTGTCTCAAAGGATTTGATCCTCGCTGCGAGCGCTGAGTCATGCGCTCGCGAACTGGCGTGCAGCCGATTGAGCGAATCGGCCAGTTCGTATTCGAGATCTTGCAGACGTTGGCTGGAACCGGGCGGTCTAAGATTCGCGACGGGATCATCGCCCGGGATGACTCGGGTCCCCTGATGGACCGCTGGAAGGAAGTCGCTGGCATAAACTTGCGTTCCACCGTAAGGCAGGTGCGGTGCAATCACAATGAAGCTCGGCAAATTCTGATTGAGTGTCCCAAGCCCGTAGCTGATCCACGATCCTACGCTGGGGCGAGCAAAGGTCGCGGATCCCGTATGCATTCCCAGAGTCGCTTCCGAGTGGTCGAAGTGGGACGCTTTCATGGACCGAATGACGCAGATTTCATCCATCACTTCTCGCAAATGTGGAAAGAGATTGCTGACCTCGGTCCCACATCGCGGATTGTGCTTCGCGCCGAACATGTTACCCATCAATTTGTCTTTACCAGTTCCGTCTCGGCCCTTTGTTGTCGGTTTGGGATCGAAGGTATCAATATGAGAGACACCGCCGGTTGCGTAGATGAAGATGATCGACTTACCGGGGGCGGCATGATGCGGAGGGCGCATTCCTTTTGGATCGTCTTCGGCAAGCAGTTCCGAAAGTACGCCGGGCATGAGCAGCGAACCACCGAGCAACGACCGGATAACCGAACGACGAGGAATCAACGGATTCGACATCTTGCTTCCCTTCATTGACCAGACGTTAAAAGATTTTAAATTTCCAGGAAGGACGAAGGCGTGATGCTGTGATGCGATATCTAATCCACGTACACGAATTCATTCAGCCGCAATAATGTTCTGACGAGGCTGGACCAAGCCTGTTGATTCGCCACAGTCTCGGTTTCAAACTGTTCTCTGACGGCAGCGATATGCTTCAGCATGAAATCCGACTCTTTCGTCGATGGCTCGCGGCACAGGATCGTGCGGAATGCTTGCTTCGCTCGAATCCGATCGTCATCCGCGGATTCGTCGAGTGCAGCGGCGAATCGTTCGGCCTGCTCGTGCAGAAACTCGTCATTGAAGAAGTACAAGGCTTGGAGCGGAGTCACCGACTGATTTCGATCGCTGGTGCAGACATTTGGGTCAGGTCCGTCGAATGTTTGCAAGTAGGGTCTCGCGGTGAGACGTTTCGTCATCAAGTAGACGCTACGTTTTTGACTGGGATAGTCGTCTTTGAACGGATGATGCTGAGTGTATTTCCATTGAGAATGGGGCGGGATCGGGTACGGCTCCGTGAACGGAGTCACATCGAGTGAGCCGGAGATCATGAGGAGCGTGTCGCGAATGGACTCGGCGTCGAGCCGTTGCCGATTGAATTTCCAGTAGTAACGGTTACTCGGATCGTGCGCCAGATTCTCTTTGATATCCGCGCTGGACAGTCGATAGGTTCGCGAATTCATGATGACGCGGTTTAACTGTTTGATCGACCAGCCACTGCGAACGAACTCCGTCGCCAGCCAATCGAGCAGCTCCGGGTGGGTCGGAACTTGTCCGCGCAGACCGAAATCGCTGGTGCTCGGGACAATGCCCACTCCGAAGTGGCGTTGCCAGACTCGATTTACAATGACCCGAGCCGTCAGCGGGTTCTGGGGACTGGTGATCCAACTCGCGAGCTCCAGACGACCACTGCTTGAATTTGCATCCGCTTCGTTCAATGTCTGGCCACCGAGGATCTTCGGGAACGTTCGGGGCACAACCGCACCCGGGCGTGCCGGTTCTCCCTTGATCTGGATGCAAGCGTCTTGAGGTTCCGCGTCCTGGACAGCATACGCAGTCGGAATCGGTGGGATTTTCTTGAGATGGTCGGCCAGCTTCTCCCCAGCCCTGCGAGCTTTGATCAACATCGCGTCCAACTCATCCTGCATCTTCCGCTGCTCGTCCAGGCTGGCATGTGATTCCCTGGCGGCATTCTCCATGGCGCGTTGACGGCAAGCCGTCAAAAGCTTGTCCAACTCGGCGGTTAACCGGTCGGTTTCGGCCTGATAGGGCCACAACGCCGCGACGGTTTGCTCCGTGGGAATCAGCGGGACGAAATCTCGCTGCGACTGAAAGAGTTCGATGCCGGGAAACGGATATCGAGTGCTGGCGAAGATCCCATACAGACCGTAATAGTCGCGAGTCGTGATGGGATCGAACTTGTGGTCGTGACAGCGGGCACAAGAGAGCGTCAACCCCAGCATCGTGCGACCCATGTTGTCGATGGTATCTTCAATCGTCAGGTGCCAGGGATACCGTTCTACCAAGGAACCAAAACGCCGCGCCATGGCGAGATATCCGGTCGCGATTGCTTGGCGATTACTCTGCTCTTGGGATTCGGCGGGCAGTAAGTCACCGGCGATCTGCTCGGTCAGAAAGCGGTCATAGGGTACATCGCCGTTGAATGCGTCGATGATGTAGTTTCGATACAAGTAGGCTTGCGGAATCGGAAAGTCGGAATTATCCCCAGCGGTGTCGGCATACCGCACCCAATCCATCCAGTGGCGTCCCCAGCGCTCGCCATAACTCTGGCGTGCCAACAATTCGTCGACCAAGTCAGCAAATGCTCCCTCCAAACCGCGCGGAGACTCAACAGCTTCGAGAAACTGATCGACTTCCTCAGGCGTTGGCGGAAGCCCGGTGAGTCCGTAGGTTGCGCGGCGGATCAGAACGACCGGTTCCGCGTCTTGCCCCACTTCGAAGCCGGCCGATTCTCGCTTGGCCTGAACGAAGCGATCCACTGGACTCAACGTCCAAGATGCATCTTGAACATCTGGTGGCTGCGGAGCTGCAATGGGCTGAAATGACCAATGTGAACTGGTCCCCGCTTTCCGAGTGTTGGAAACACCAGACTGTGGCGACGAAGCGCCTTGGGAGATCCAACTCTTCAGAGTGTTAATCTGCAATTCGGAGAGCCGACCAACCTCTGGGGGCATCCGCAGATTTTCATCGATCGAAGTGACGCGTTTGATGAGTTCGCTGGCAACCACGTTTCCCGCAATGACTGGGCGTTTACCTGAATCGGCTTCGGCAAAGATACTCGCTCGGTCGTCAAAGTTGATCCCGCCGTTCTGCTCCTCCGCCCCATGGCACTTGGCGCAATGTTGCTGCAAGATCGGCTGAATGTCTCGGCGATAGTCGACTGGTTCAGCAGCCCCCGTTGGTGACGTCAAGATCGAGGACAAACAACCGACGACACTGGCACAGATTCGGTACATCGACGCCTTTCGTCAAAAGGGAAAGCCAAGCTGCTCTTGATTCCCCATAGTGTAACGCGTGAATTTGCAAAAGTAACGTGAAGTTCCCGCTTTTGCGAAGAGGGGGAGGACGACATGCCCGTTCGCGTCATGGCCAGCGATTGGAACGTGAGGGGTGAAGGGGGCAGCCATCCTGGTCTGTTCCCCGGCTCGTGGGAATCGAGAGCGTTCGCGATAGACTACCTGTAAAGCTGGCTGTCTCTGGGCTATTCCCGGCGACTCCATCACTGTGTGGCAGACAGTAGTTTCGGCCGTGCAACGCGAGCGAGCTCGCCGTACCTTCCGCTCGTTCCGTTTCGGTCACGCGAGACTGCTGGGTTCTGGCTAACGCCCCTCACGCATCAACTCTTGATTGTTGATCCTCGTAGCAGCAGACGATGAGCTCCTGAGATGGTTGGCTGTCCCATGGTGTCCCCGGGAGCGGAGAACAAGTAATTGCAATGGCGGCAACCCGTAGATATCTCGAACGATCCTAAACTGCGATTGGTCCATACATGTGGTTGCCGCTACTTTCTCCTTCTCAATCCGGCGCAACCGTTTCATCCTCTTTGGATTCCGGAGTTTCAGGCCGAACATGAAACGCGTTCAAGCTTTGGCCGGTTGCCACGAGGAGCAACGGCTCGCCATCGTCGTCGGCGCCGAGCCAGCCGACCTGCGGAGCGGTGCCTTGTTCGACAACTTGGGCGACGATCGTTCCGTTTTCGAGATCGACAACACAGACGGTTCCGCCGCGCAGGCCGGCGGCAGCCCATTTTCCATCGGGCGAAGGCATCAGCGAATCAGCGTGCCGCGAGCCTGCGGGGAAGCCGACCTGCCATTGCTCTTGACCGTCGCCGCGGAGCGCGACCATCGATGCATCCGTCACGCCACCGCCGATCACCAGGATCAACGGCTTGGATCCGTCCGTGGCCGTCGCGATCCGCACCATGTTCGCGTAAATGCCGGCATCGAGGTTTTGGATTTCTTCGCCCGTATCGCTGAACACGTGAACCCGACCCGCAGCCGACGTAGTCACTACCTCAATCTTGCCGTCCCCGGTTACATCAGCCGCCGCAACATGCCACACGTTTGCGATTTTGTCATACTTCCAACGCCGTACGCCATCATGTCCGAAGACATGCAGCCCCGTCCCGCCGTTATAGCCGACGATCACCTCGTCCAGTCCGTCCCCATCTAGGTCGCGGGCCCAGACGTCATCGATTCCTTGTCCTGCGGATTCGGTCCAGAGAGTCGTCCCATCCGAGCTGATCGCCACGGCATCTCGCCCCCAGGGGTCAAATGCCACGAACTCGGCCCCCGCTTGCCCATCGAGTTCCGCCAGCCGCAACCGCTGAAAATCTCCATCGATCTCGACGGATGCCCCCACTTCTCCCTTGGCATTGAACGCTTCAATACGTCCCGAAGTCAAAGCGTAAATTGTCGTCTGACGCTGATCGACTGCCAGCCCTTGGGCTTCAATCAGTTTTTCCCACGCCGGTGCCAGCCCAAACGGCTTGGGCGCGGCGGCACGCCTTGCCTCGCGCTCGGCCACCGCCTCAGCAGCTAGGTCCTTGCCTTCCAGCAATGCATCCAGCTCGCGTTGCAAGACGTTTTCGATATCGGGGCTATAGCCGACGTGGACGCTTTGGACCTTCCCTTGTTTGTCGATAATCACCAACTGAGGAATTCCGCTGACGGCATACGCGGTGCCGGTGACCCCTTCCTGATCAAGAACGACATTCAAATCCCATTTGTTTCGATCCAGGAATTGTTGAATCGTTTCCTTGTCTTCGCCCTGATTGATTGCATACAGCCTTACCCCGCGGTCAGCATACTGCTCGGCGACTTTTATCAAGATCGGCAACTCTTGCACACAGGGTCCACACCAGGTGGCCCAGAAGTCGACGAGGAGAATGTTTTCGGCATAGAGCTCCTGAAGCTTGAACGGCGAACCGTCCAGCATCGTGCTCGTGATATCGGGAGCCGGCTCGCCCACCAATGGCGAGGCGGCTTCCTGTCCGCGCATCGACTTCGTGAGTCCTTCGAAGAAATTGTCGACCTTCTTGAAATCCGCAGCCGGCTTGAATGCGAACGCTTGGTCGTCGAGAGTTGGATTCAACCGCCAGTCCTGATAGAGAATCGTGGCCGACATCTTGGCATCGCTTCGGCCGGCGAGGGCCAACTGCTTGCTCATGTCGAAAACGAGCTTGAGTACGACAGGATCGCCCTCGGCCGCCACCCACATCTCCCAGTCGAATTGGTCCTGCTGAAACTTGAGACGATGGGCCGCGTCACCGCCGTCCGCCTCTCTTCCAAGGTAGGTCAGCGAGTTTACGCCATCCATGATATCCGCGTAGGGATCCTGGGAGAGCAGCCCGAGCGCTATCAAGTTTCCCATCCCGAGCATGTTGAACTGCATGGGGTCGTTTGCCAAAGACGCAAACGTCGCGGGCGCTTTCGTCTCGGTATAGACTTTCAAGGGATGCATGACCGTATACAAGTTCTCGCCATCGGAGACGAAATCCGCCGACTCGCCACTCTTATCTCGGATCGAAAGCCGGTTAGGACCTTGTGCGATCAAGGCGAACTCAATCGTCGACTCGTTGTCCATGCCCTGGAAGTGGACCGAGGTAGTCTGCGTCAGACCGACTTGCAGCGCATCGGCCTTGCCGTAAAAGCCCGTAACTTGTCGCAGAATCGTTTCAGCGGAATGCCCTACATCATTGCCTTCCGCCCGGTTCAATTCCGCGACATCTTCTGCGTCGTTGTTTTTTAACTCGCCAGTTGCGTTCGGCGTCGGCGTCGACCGGTTGCACGAGCAAACGAGAACACAGCAGACCACGACCGTTACGGCGAAACAGAATCGGCGTGACATGACCATCTCCTTAAGATGTACTTGCATTGTTCGCTGCCGCACCGTTCCGCGTGTGACGTGTGATGCGACCATTCGTCGCCAGCGGTCGTCTCGGCCAGGATCGAGCACCATCAGCTTAACCAATTGCGACGACGAATACACCAACACAAGTCGCCGTTAGGTGTCTTTCCCTGTGGTTTCATTTGATCTCGCTTGGCGTCTTGTTGGGGATGTTTTACGCGAGTGTGTTGCAGACGATTTCAGAGCACTATCGCGTGTTTCTCATCATTATCTCGTTCGTCACCAGGTGGAACGGAGGGAGCAGGTGAGGGGAGCAGGGGGACAGCCAAGGGGAGCAGGGGGAGCGACATCCTGGTCGGTTCCCCGGTTCGTTGAAATCGAGAGCGTTCGCGATAAACTACCTGAAGAGCTGGCCGTCCCCGGCTTGTTTACATCCATGGCCGCAGTACCAGGAAAAAAAATGAATTGGCAAGGACGAATCACGTCGGACCCCAGTGTCTGTCACGGCAAACCGTGCATCAAAGGCACTCGGGTAATGGTCTCGGTGGTCATCGACAACCTCGCAGCGGGCGAGAGTCATGAAGCGATCATCCGAGGTTACAACATCGCAGAAGAAGACATTCAGGCGGCTCTGCACTACGCCGCCGACCTCGCTCGTGATCGGCTGCTTGCTTTGCCTACCTGAACCGTATGATGCAATTCAAGATCGATGAGAATCTGCATACGGACACCGCCAACTTGCTGCGGCAGCATGCAGTCGATGACGGAGTTCAAACAGATCATTGGCTGCGGCACGCGGATCAACGAGGACTACGACAAGCTGTTCTTCACGATCCTGGATTTCAAGAAGGCGACGGAGTTGTTGCCGATCCCGACTTCGATGGCGACCCCGTGCAAGTTTACGTGCCAGGGCCGGATGACCCGCCCACGCCGCCCGATGATGCCGAAGATACGGAAACTACTCCCGATCCCGGCGGCGAGAGTGATCCACCCGACGTAATCGGTGACCCAATACCGCCGGGCAGTGGCGCGACGCCAGAACCTCGCAAAAAGTATGTCGTCAATGACGTGCCGGTCTGGGTGATTGCCGAGCGAGTTCAATATTACGGCAAAGAGGGCAAGCTGATTACCGAATCGCTGAAGGACTATACGCGTCAGACCGTCCTCGAAACGTTCACATCGCTGGACGACTTTCTCAGCCGCTGGAACGCTGCCGAACAGAAGCAAGCGATTACCGGCGAATTAGAAGGTCAGGGCGTATTGCTCGAAGCACTGGCCGAAGAAGTTACTACGAACAGCCGTACCCGTCGGGAGCCAAGTCGTACAACAAGACCAAGCCGATCCGCATCGAGGAGTTCGCGGCGGAAGAGAAGTGGTGGGGCCAGCCGGACGCACGCGGTGGGTTCAAGGGCCGCAAGACAAGCGAGCAGGCTTGGAAGGTCTCCGCCGCCGACATCAAGGCTGGCGGCTACAACCTGGACATCAAGAACCCGCACAACGCCGACAGCGGCTCCGGTGACCCGGACGAGTTGCTGGCCGAGTTGGAGCGGATTCGCCATTTGAGCCAGCAGGCAGTCGCCAGACTGAAACAGGAACTTGCCGCCGCACTCGGAGGTGAGAACAAGTGACTTCATAGCCCTCGCTGGACGTACAGGTTGCTCGTTTTCATCCACGATTGCCTCTACAATGGAAATAAGCTACTTTTTGACCTTCACGCGAGTTGAATAATCTGTTCTCGTAAATGCCGCAACTACTTCAGTTTAAGTACTTTCCGTCGATGCCCGACATCTCAGAACAAGTCCCGCTGCCTGATTACGAGAATCCTCCAGTTGTGGAGACGGTTTTGGGTGTTCAGTTCGATCGTATTCCCGGCTTTCGCAACGCCCATTTGGGGGCGTTTTGGAAAACGCTCGATACTGGCGAGTGGCCGATTGTCCAGGATGTCCCGCCACTGCCTCCGCAATTCGAGCGTTTCGAGGAAGCGGCTCGATGGGCTAAGGGAGTTCAGTTGCAGTTGACACAAGATCCGGCCTGCCGTTTGCAAATCAAGAACCAGGACGGCGACCGGATGATTCAAGTGCAGAATGGCCGCCTGCACTTTAATTGGCTCGGTGGAACGGGCGGTGATTATCCTCGATATGAGAAGGTACGCGATGGTTTCGACGCAGTGTTGCGAAAATTCCTTGAATTCATTGATCAAGAGAATCTCAGATCGG
>JBGTHH010001114.1:0-5122 GCA_041746275.1 Pirellulaceae bacterium
TTGAAATTGCCGAAAAGCTGGCCCTGCAAATCAAGCAGCTGCAGAGCGAACCGGCGTAGATCAAACCTCGTTTTGCCAAGCTCGACCGTGCTAGAATACGGCCATGTCCAGCGAGCGAGACAAAGCGAGATGGTGGTGGCAGTTCAGCCTGCGGTTTATGCTATTGGCGGTAACAGCATTTTCATTGGGGTTCATGCTACTGGCGCACAGGATGGATCTGCAACGTCGCGAGGTGGCAATGCAAAGCGCAAGAGATTTCGTGAATCAAGAAATAATGCTCCGGCATTGGATAGCGTTAGAAAGTAACGCAGGCATGCGTCAACCCATCGTTCAAATGGGCAAGGATTTTAGCGGATTGGCAGCCCAGCCGTGGTCGTTTGATGTGGTCGACACCACAGATGGAATCCAGCACCTGACGTTATCAAAGCCCGCCCAATCGCTAGATTACGTCGAAAGGAAAGCACTCCAGAAGATTCAAGCAGGCGCGGCAGAGGTAGGACGCGCCACTTGGGACGGCGAGGTTCGTTACGTCCAAGCCATCAATGCGAAGAAGTCGTGCGTTATGTGCCACTCTAAGTTCAGCCCAACTGCTTCTTCCTTGACTGGGCAAATCGCAGTTGTGAGCGTTCGGCGACCACCGAAGTGAAATATGAGCATTTCATCGGCTAATTCGAACACTGTTGAGCGAGAGATACCGGTTTATGAGGACAGCGTCAGGAACGCCAGCCCCTGGTGAGGTTATCTTTGCAGACGCAGATAGTGGCGCGGTGCGAGTTGTCATTACCTTAATGCAAGCAGCGAATCGCACCGCATGTCTCTGCCCACGGCTCGATCTATGCGGGATCACGGCGGATGAATCTGCTCTGATATGTCATGGCACTTCCTTTCCTTCTTAGGAGTATGTCGGCGACAGAAACAACACGCGATGATTGCGAGTAAGTAGAAAGTAAGTAGGGTGGTTGCTTGCAACCACAAATCACCTATGCGAAACATCTTCGGGTTCGTATTGGAACGGTGATCCGATGGGATGATTGTGAGATTCGTACGTGGTGAAGGGTGAGGATTCAAATGACGTTGGATGATGAAGATGCGCAGAACTTGGCAGCCGAATACAATCTTAGACAATCGAGCATTCTGGAACTGCGTGGAGCGATCACGAGCGGCGCTGACTTGGCAGTCATTCTGCGGAAGACGATTGAAGAAGACCAGTTGAGTATTCAACAAACGAAAATACTCATTCTTGCCGCCTGCGGTCGCGATGCATCAGTTCCTTACACTCTGGCATGAGGACCAGCTTTCCGATGAGCAGTTCAATAAGGTCATTCGAGACTTGATTGCCGAACGGAGTGGAAAATGAAGTGGCGTTCTGATCTTGCTCGTCCAAGAAGTGATAGCTCCGTAGGGCACGCTCCGCGTGCCGGATGCAGCGTTGAACAACGCCGAGCGTATTGCAGTCATTGATGGTAAGGCAAACCGCATTTTCGTCATGCGGAGCATGACCTACTTGACTCGCGAGTCTTGGACGTCGACTCGCACAACGGCCGCTGGACTGCGTATTTGGTCACATCCCCACCGCCAAGCGGTTGCACAACTGCGCCCCGGGACAACGGCGCTGCAACGCCACCCCGGGCCGTGTTCGGTCTACCCCACGACTAAACGAGCGCATTGCTCGGCGATCGTGAAACGGGCGATGGTGCCGCTGTTGAACTCCAGGTAGTCGGCTTCCACGCCGTCGGAAAAAATGACGCCGCTGGTCGGCATTTGCGAGCCGACGACCAACTCGTCTTCCTCTTCCAGGAACCCCGCGACCAGATTCGTGGCTGAGTGTTTGCTTCGGAAGGGTTCGCGCACGGCCCACACCAATCGCCGATCTTCCCAGCGCATCTCGATCCGCGGAACGGGATCGCCACCAACAAATTGGTTGAAACCCGAGGTCATATTCACCAACGAAGACAACCAACCCGTCGAACCAGCTCCCGTCGACACGAGGATGCCGCTGGAGGACTGCGGTTCCACCTGGTCAGCGACTTCCAACGTATACCGAGCCGATACATGACTGGCACAACCGACAAAGAAATCGTTGAACGCCAGCATGCGTTGGCCCTCGTTCGTATTGACCTCGGCCAGTGTCACTTCGCGCAACTTAGGCCGGCCCTCGATCGTCCGGCGCACGATCGCACGGGTTTGGCGAACTTCAAACGGCAGCAGCACGCCGTCATAACGCGAAGGATCGGGATTCACGCCGATAATGGGCAGATCACCCACATACTTCGCCGTGTTCGCCACCAGCCCATCCTGCCCGATGACCACGACGAGCAGGCAGCGGCCGAAGTCGAAGTTAGGCAGGAACGACCGATCGATCGTCTTGACGGGATAGCCAATGTCGAGTTCGTGAATAAGCCGACCTAGCGACGCTTGGTAAATCTGATCTTCGTTTTCGTATTGTTCCGGTTCGGCCAGGGCCGCCGCGGCATCCATAAGATCGTCGTCGGAAATCGCGCCGACAGCTTCCCCGGCCCGAGCGCGTCGCTGGCGTCTCAACATGATCTCGTGATCGACCGCCTGCTCCATGCGAAAGGCCGCGGCCTTGGTGGTCGCCCAACGCGCCTTGAGCCCTTCCAAACGCGTTTCGCGCCTGACGACCGCGATGATCGGATGCCCCAGTCCCATGTTTCGACCTCCCCTCGTATTAGCGCCGCTTGCGTGCTCGTTCTGGCGGCCCGCCGCTACTCTCCGTCGTCTCGGGAGCATTTTCATTATGGGAATTCGCGGTCAGCAACGAAGATAGCAAGTCCGGGGAGATGTTCAGTTGACCAATTTTCTCGGCGTTGTCGGCGAGATCGCGAAAGGCCATGGCAATGAGCTGACGCGAATCCACGCCGCCGGACTGGGCGGCCATCAGCGTGCGCCAGTCGACTTCCTTGATCGGATCGAGCATGGCTCGCAGCGCGTCGGCGCGGGCTTGCGATTCCTTCCGCTGGTTCTCGACCGACTGGTCGACAAGCTGCGCGCGTTCCGTTTCCAAGGCAATGTCCGCGCGCAACTGGGTCTCGCGAACCTGGCGGCGTTTCTGTTCAATGGCGACCTCCGTGTTCAACTCGTTCTCTTTAATCTTCCGTTCCAAATCGACAGCCGTGTTGCGTCGCTCGAAGACCGCCTCGTCGGCACGCTGCAACAGTTTTTCCCGCGCATGAGCCTGCAGCGCCTTGGCCATCTCCGGCGTGGCCTTGATCGACAGGATCGACAGCCCCAGAATCTCCACGCCGAGCATGCGAACGGCCTCGGATTCCCTGAGGCCGACGAGCACCTGTTGAATCAGCGCATCGCTGCTGACCAACAGTTCGCCAAGTTGATGGCGTTGCGTATAGGCACGAGCCAAAATCTGAATCGAGTGAATCAAGCGATCGTGGAGTTTCGCGGGATCATCACTGCGATAGCGACCGGCCCAGTCGACGCTGAAATCCAGCAATGCGGCCAGGGCCGCCGGATTGGTCACGCGAAAGGTCAGCTCTCCCTGAATGGTCGCATCTTGGAAGTCGGTTGTGACTTCGTTGAACACGAAGGGGACATCCGTACTGGCCAACGGAATATAAACAATGAAGGATGTCGGAGCGTAATAGAAGAACGACAGGCCCGCTCCTTCCCGAACGATGGCACCTCGCCGAAACTGCATGACATGCGTCGTGGGAGGCACTTTGACATACTTGATGCCCAACATGGGATCGCGCCCTCGTCGAAGTATATGATGTGATCAGAGAACGAAGATATCAGAGAAACGGTTCCAGCGTACTCTGACTCGCACCGCAACTCAACTTGGCGGGGGCTGGCGCTCGTGCAGCAGCGTTCCTCCGCAGCCGACCCATCTAGCGACCAGCAGTGGCAGCTTGAGACGCGTCGGCGAGTCGCGGTATTCAAAGGAAATCACGAACACGCGAATTGGGTCGCTCTGTCGGGAAACATCGACGGCGAGCCCGTCAGCATTGCGGTCTTGTCTCATGCGCAAGACTTCCGATCGCCTCAAGCCGCCCGCCTGCATCCATCGAAACCGTATTTTTGCTTTTCACAATGTGTTGACGGTGCTTTCACTATCGACCGCGACCATCCTTGCCAAGGTCGATATCGCTTTTTGATTGCGGACACGAAACCCGATCCAAAGTGGTACGTTGACCTCCGCGACGCCCAGGTCGGGGACCTGAGCCGGCTGGCAGATCTAAAACGCATAGAATATCTTTGCCTCTGGGATACCCCTGCTCGTCCCTCGCCGCTACTCGGCCGCTTGGTCCTGCAGAAACGCGTCGACAAGCCGCTCCCATAGGCCGAGGTCTTGAATTAAAGTTGATCGATCATCAGCCTTCCGCAAGGGCGACCGAGTCGCTGCGCTGTTTCGGCCTGTTTCGTGGGGCGAGAAATCCAGAAAGACTAATTCCATAGCCTCGGGATGTGGCCACGGATCGCTCACACCAGTTGTGGGACCTTCTGCAGCGGTTGACAACACGGGAGGAATTGAACTGGCCTCACCCAGTGCTGCCGTTGCGGCATTGATCCGATTGATGACGATCAGCACATCGACGGGAGACACACGTTGATCGTTGTTGACATCCAAGAATCCATCAGACAGTCGCGGGTTCTTGTAGGGGGGCCAGCCGAAAGGTCCCAGAGTGTTCAACGTGTTGATCACTATTAGCGCGTCAACGGGGGATACGTGTCCGTCATGGTTCACATCGCCGGGTGTCTGGCTATTGTGCCACACGTTACCCGGTTCGCGCTGGCCTTCCAATCGCACTAGGGCCAATTCTGTTTTCGTCCCTGTCTTGGTCGTGCCAGCGATGATTAGATCCCCGTTAGGTGCCAGGCTGATTGTCTGCAATGTGTCGCCGTAGCCGTGCAGGTCCAGTTTCACGGAACCTTCCGTTCCGAACGTTGACCTCAGGGGACATCCATCCTGCTCGGCCGTTTTGCGAAATCGGACGGGTGTCCCAGGGACATTCCCTCACAGACGGTCAATGCCTTGGGCGGGTCGGCGACGATACGGCCTCTATTTCGAGATGTCTTCGATTGCCTGACCAGGGCGAATGAGGTTGGTCGTGCTCGACGGGGAATCCGTCGGCTTGGCTCGCAATTC